>JAIDPG010000124.1 GCA_029062865.1 Oscillospiraceae bacterium | reverse complement strand
AAGCTGACGAAAAGGAGATTTTGAAGATTGTCTGGTAGGCGAACAAAGTGAGCCGTTTTTCTGTTACTTTAAAATAACTTAAGCCTGTTAGTATATCAAAACTGCATTAAAGCAACGTTCTACGCAAGTCAGCAAACCCCAAGACAAGTGGAGCAGAAAAAGCGCCTGCTAAGGTGGAGCGAGCGAAGCGAACGAAACCTTAGCAGGCGGCTAGGCGAACGAAGTGAGCCGTTTTTCTGCGACTTTAAAATAAGAGGTGATCATATGAAAATTCTGGTACTTGGCGGCGCGGGATATATCGGCTCGCATACTGCTCTGGAGCTTATTCGGGGCGGTTATGAGGTGCTGATCGCGGACAATCTTTCGACGGGGCATTTGGAGGCGGTTCCGAACGGCGCGATATTCTTTGAGGGCGATCTGCACGATTTTGCGTTTCTCGACAGATTATTCGCCGAGGAAAAGCCCGACGCGGTCATTCACTTCGCGGCGTTCTCGCTCGTCGCCGAAAGCGTCACTAACCCGCTTAAATACTACGACAACAACCTTTGCGGAACGAAAATTCTGCTGGACGCGATGGTGAAGAACGGCATAGACAAGATCGTGTTCTCGTCCACGGCGGCAACCTACGGCGAGCCGCGGAATATCCCGATTTTGGAGAGCGATCCGACCTGCCCGACGAACCCCTACGGAGAAACGAAGCTCGCTATGGAAAAGATGTTCAAGTGGACGGCGAACGCTCACGGTCTGAGATACGTTTCGCTGCGGTATTTCAACGCCTGCGGTGCGGACGGAAGCGGCGATATAGGCGAGGCGCACGACCCCGAGAGCCATTTGATCCCGCTTATCCTGCAAGTCCCGAACGGCAGGCGCGAGACTATTTCGATTTTCGGCACGGACTACGACACACCCGACGGCACGTGTATCCGCGATTACATCCATGTGACGGATCTCGCGCTGGCGCATATTCTCGCGGTGAAATATCTGGCAAACGGCGGCGAAAGCGATGTTTTCAACCTCGGCAACGGCGTGGGATATTCCGTGCGCGAGGTTATCGAAGCTGCGCGAAGGGTCACGGGAAACGCTATTCCCGCGGTTGAAGCTCCGCGCCGCGCGGGCGACCCCGCAAGGCTCGTCGCGTCAAGCGAAAAGGCAAAGCGTGTCCTCGGGTGGATGCCGTCGCACGCGTCGCTTGATGAAATTATTGAAAGCGCGTGGGGCTGGCATAAAAATCACCCGGACGGCTTTTGATATGCTTGACAATCTCCCGCAAACGTGGTATAATTAAATATAGTATTTTATTTTCCCCGCCGAGGCGGGGTAAAACTCGTGGTTGTATTGATCATATTATCAGGGGGAGGAATTCCGTGTGAAAAAGCTGTTGAATATGGCTTTAATTAAGGAATTTTTGCGATATGCTGTAGTCGGCGGGATCTCGTTCCTTGCCGACTTCGGAACGCTGACGCTGTTCGAGGAGGTTTTTCTCACGGGCGGCGAGAAGTGGCAGATCTTCATCAGCACGGCGGCGGGCTTTATCGTCGGGCTTGCGGTGAACTACATACTGTCGCTGGTGTTTGTTTTCAGAGCCGAGGACAACAAAAACAGCGGCAAATCCGTCGGAGCGTTTCTGATTTTCGCGCTTGTCGGAATAATCGGGCTTGGAATTACCGAAGGGCTTATGCACCTTGGCGTGAATGTTCTTCGCTTCCACTATATGCTGACGAAAATCGTAGCGGCGGGAATTGTACTTGTCTGGAACTATCTCGGACGTAAGATCCTCATATTCAAAGGGAAAAAAGGAGACGAAAAGTGAAAAATATCGTAATAATCGGCGCGGGTCCCGCGGGGCTTACGGCAGCGTATACATTGTTGAAGGAAGGCAAGGATCTCTCGATTACAATTCTCGAGGAAAGTGATAAAATCGGCGGAATTTCGCGCACGGAAAAATACAAGGGCAACCGCATTGACATCGGCGGGCACCGCTTTTTCTCAAAGGACCCCGAAATTATGGCGTTGTGGCGCGAGATCTTAAAGCCTCAGGGCAAGCCCGCCAAGGACGACGCTTTGCTTGGGAGAACGCATACGTACACGGGCTCCGCCGACCCCGAAACGGAGGACGACGTTTTCCTCACAAGAACACGCGTTTCGCGTATTTATTACAGGCACAAGTTCTTCGATTATCCGATCTCGCTGAAGCCGAGAACGTTTATCAATATGGGCTTCGGCGGGACGATGAAGGCTGGCTTTGGGTATCTTGGGAGCCTTATGCGCAAACTGCCCGAGGATTCGCTGGAGAACTTCTACGTCAACCGCTTCGGACGACCGCTTTACGAGATGTTCTTCGAGGATTACACCGAAAAGGTCTGGGGCGTTCACCCGACGAAAATTTCCGCGGACTGGGGCGCGCAGCGCGTCAAGGGCTTGTCCGTCGGCGCGGTCATCAAAAACGCGCTTACAAAGCCGTTCCGCAAAAAGAACGGAAAAGTGGAAACCTCGCTTATTGAGGAATTCTTCTACCCGAAATACGGCCCGGGGCAGCTTTGGGAGAAAATGGCTGAGCTCAACACGCAAATGGGCGCGAAGCTGCTGATGAACACGGGAGTTGTCGGCGTGAATACCGACGGAAGCTCCGTGCGCTCTGTTACCGTAAAATCCGAGAACGGCGAGCGGGAGATCCCGTGCGACGTGTTGATTTCGTCAATGGCGATAAAAGATCTGATAAATGCCCTGCCCGCGCCGCCGGAGGATGTTTCGCGCATCTCGAACGAGCTCCCCTACCGCGATTTTATGACGGTCGGGCTGCTGCTTAAAAAGCTGGAGCTTGTCAACAAGACCAAAACCCCGACGATAAACAACAACGTTCCCGACTGCTGGATCTATATTCAAGACCGCGGAGTGAAACTCGGGCGGCTTCAAATCTTCAACAACTGGTCGCCGTATATGGTGGACGATATGAACGAGCACGTCTGGGTCGGGCTTGAATATTTCTGCAACGAGGGCGACAAGATGTGGACCTCCGACGACGGAGAGTTCATCGAGTTCGCGATCAAGGAGCTTGCGTCCATCGGCGTGATAAAGCCCGAAAACGTGCTTGACAGCTACCTCGCGAGAGTAAAAAAAGCCTACCCCGCGTATTTCGGCACCTACGCGGAGTTCGACAAGGTGCGCGAGTATCTCGACGGATTTGACAACCTGTTCTGCGTCGGCAGAAACGGTCAGCACCGCTACAACAATATGGATCACTCGATGATGACCGCTATTATCGCCGCGCGGAATATTATCAGCGGAGTCAGCGACAAGCGCTCGGTCTGGGAGGTAAACACCGAGAAGGAGTATCACGAGACTAAGGAAGAAAACAATGGAAAAGACTAAACGGCTGCCATCGCTGCTTCAAAGCCGCGGTTTTTCGTGGGCTCTGTTCGCGGCATATTCCCTGCTGACGCTGCTCGGCGCGCTGAACCACGAGGTTTGGCTTGACGAGGCGCAGGCGTGGGTGATTTTACGAGACGCGCCGCTTTCCGAAATCCCGCATATCCTAAAGGTCGAGGGACATCCGTATCTTTGGTACATAATTCTCTATCCGTTCGTGAAGCTCGGCTTCCCCGTCGATTACGTTTCGCTGATAAGCTGGGCGTTCATGGCGGCGGGGGCTTGGGTGCTGCTGTTTAAAGTGGAGCTGCCGCTGCCGCTTAAAGCGGTGATACTGTTCTCGTCGGGGTTTTTGTTCTTCAACTCCGTGATACTGCGCGTTTATTGCCTTATCCCGCCGATTTTGTTCCTGATTTTGTGGATTTATCCAAAGCGCCGCGAGCACGCCGTGCTTTACGGATTTCTGATCGCGCTGCTGACGAACACGCACGTATTTATCTGCGGAATTGTCGCCGTGCTGGGTATCATGATGATCCGTGAACTTTTTCACGAGTGGAAAACGGCTTCCCGAAAGGAAAATGTCGGGAAGCTTATCGGGCTTTGCGTTGCGGGCGCGGGAGTACTGGCGCTGGTTATTCCGCTTCTGGGGTCGATGCAGGCAAACGGGGCGGTGAATCACTATAACACTGAACCTCTTGGTGCTAAAATCCGTAATATGCTTGTTTTCACGCCGGGCGAAGCGCTTATTTATTCGTTCTTTCCCGCGAATACAAACACACCCTTCTGGGGTGTTGCGGATTTTTTCGCAAAGGTGGTCTTTTTGCTGATGCTTGCCGCCTTACGGCATTGGCGGAAAGCGTTTGCGGTGGAGCTTGGGTTTCTGGCATTTTACTTTATTACTTGCGGATTGATATGGACAACACTCCCCAACCGCGCCGTCATTTTCACGCTGTCGTTTGCGTTTGCGCTGTGCTTATCGCAATACGAAACGCCGGTCTTTAAGGATTATAAAATCACGCCGAAAATAACCGGAAAAATCAGGGCGCTTATTGAACGCCTGATAAAGGCGGATAAAAAATCAAAAAAGCTTTTTACCGCGCTGCTTATTGTCTTATTCGCGATCACGATCCCCTCCGGGGTGAGCATTCTGTATAAGGACATCTCGGGAACGTTTTCGGGAGCAAGGCAGACCGCGCGGTATATCGCGGAAAATTTCGAGGACGACGCGGTGTTTGTTCAGCTTGGCGACGGAATGCCCGACATCGTTTTTTACGAGCCGTCAATAAAGATTTTCAGCGTGGACGGCTGCGGCTTGAAAACCTACGCGGACTGGGAGTACAGATATCGTCACAAGGAAAGCATAGAGACCACCGTAAACGCCATCTCGGAATACGAGCATTTGTATCTTATCTCTTATGAAAGCGGCTTAAAAGACCCGATCTACCGCTCCGACGGATTATCGCAGTTCGATTATCACAATGTGATATCGATTTTCGAGTACAACGCAGACGCGGTGGAAAGCTATATGGAAGGCATTATAAAATTGAATGAACAAAAGAAAAATAATTGACGCGGCAGCTCTCGCGGCGTATTCCGCATTTTTGCTGATTGTCGTTTTGAACCACGAATACTGGTTTGACGAGGCGCAGGCGTGGGTTCTCGCGCGGGATAACGACCTCGGCGGGATAATCGCGATGATGAAGTACGAGGGGCACCCGCCGCTTTGGCACTTTATCCTCAAGATTATCATATCGCTCGGGTGCTCGTACACGGCGCTGGGGCTTGTTTCGTGGGGTATTTCGACGCTCGCGGCGGCGGTGGTTCTCTTCGCGCTGCCTATTAAGCCGTATTTCAAGGCAGCGATTTTGCTTTCAAGCGGAATGCTGTATATCAACTCGGCGATTTCGCGCGTTTACTGTCTTATAAATCTGCTGCTCGCGCTTATCGCGTGGATCTATCCGCACCGCAAGAGACTGCCCGTGCTGTTCGGCGTTCTCGTCGCGTTGCTCGCGAATACGCACATCAGCATGTGCGGTTTGGTAGGAATTATCGGCATTTTTATGCTGATCGATTATTTCAAGGATTTCAAGGGCAATTCAAAAAAGCAAAATGTTCTGAACACGGCAGGTCTCGCGATTGCGGGGATTGGCGTTGTTGTTTTGATAATTCCCATATGGAATTCCTTCGGCACAAATTCCTTCGCGGCGGAACGCGAATACACTGTGCGCGATGTACTGGCAGGCTTTGCTTCGGCGCTTAGCGAAAACATAAGTTGCGCCGTTTCGGGCAATCTGCCCACCGTAGTCGGAGTGCTGCTCTCGGTAGCCGCGCAGGCACTGTTTTTCGTGAGCTTGTTCTTCTTATGGAAAAACAAGCGGGCGTTTATTGCGGAGATTGTATTCGCGGCGGTTTATTTCGTCATAAACGGAGCGATCTGGTACACAACGGAATGCCGCGGCGCGGTGTTTATTCTCGCGATGGCGGCAATTGCGATTATGTTCCGCAAGGAGCAGGGCAGCCTCAAAGAAAACAAATCGCCGTCGGCATTGTTGGATAAGGTGAGGTCAATTCTTGCGGAGGCGGATAGAATATTGCCTGCGCTTTGCTCGTGCTTTCTCACGCTGTCAATCCCATCGGGCGTGAAATACGCCATTGACGACCTGCGCGGGGAATTCGCGCCGCACAAGGCGGCGGCGGAATTTATCCGCGAAAACATCCCCGAGGATGCGCTTTTGGTGTCCCGCACCGACGACCGCGTCGTGCTTACGGCTTATCTCCCCGGGCGGGAAATTTACGCGCTGGAGTACAACAGGTTTTACACCTACTGCTCGCACGAGGTGTATGACGAGCCGCTTGACGAGGAGAAGCTGCTGCGACTCTGCGAGGAGCATTCGGAGGTTTATTATATCTCCAACATCCTGCATTATTCTTCAAAAACGGAAGCGGTCTATGAAAATTCAAATTCCATACCCTTTGTGTTTTCATCAGAGAAAGTGGGAATTTACAGGGTGACTGGCGAGGAACTGGTCGGGATGACCGCGAAGAATGATTGGTGATGTATTTTGAAAATGTTGAAAAATGCTTCGGAGAAAATAAAAACAACGCTTAAGCTCTCCGACGAGCAATGGGCAGGGCTTGTACGCTTTGTAAAATTCTGCGTGGTCGGCGTATCAAACACGGCTGTCTCGCTTGGAATTTACTATATTTTCGTCGCGATAAATTCCGAGCTGTATCTGATAGGAAATGTCGTGGGTTTTGTTGTAAGCGTTCTCAATTCCTATTTCTGGAACAGCCGATTTGTGTTCAAAAAAACCGACCAAAGGGCTAAGACTTTAGTTAAGACCTTTGTCGCTTACGGAAGCAATCTGCTTATAGGCTCGGCGCTTTTGTATTTGTTTGTCGACGTGCTGGGCATCTCGGAGT
>JAIDPG010000123.1 GCA_029062865.1 Oscillospiraceae bacterium | reverse complement strand
CCCGCCCGCCCCCCCCCCCCGCCCCTCCGCCCGCCCCCTGCCCCCCCAAGGAAAACCCCGTAGGGAGGAGAGGGGGAAATGCCCGCTTTTTTCCGAATTTTTTGTCTTTCCCCAGGGTCACCGCGAAGCGGTGACTCGCCCTCCCGAAGGGTTGTTCTCTCGCACCCCCAGACCAAGTAAAACTAACAATTAAAGTCAAATACCTATGTTTATCATATATTCCGACCTAAAAGGGTTTGCATTACCGCTTGAAAAGCGCAGAACAAAGCTCGTTTTGGAGAAGCAAAAACTAAAGAAAAAAGATGAATGGTTTTCCCGGCGCTGACGCTTTAATAATGCGCCTTTAATCCCAGAACAGCTCGTCAAGCGTCTTGCCAAGCGCCTTGCAGATCTCTATGCACAAGTTTATCGTAGGGTTATAATCTCCGCTTTCCACCGCGGAGATGGTCTGCCGCGTGACGTTTACCTTTTTCGCGAGTTCCTCCTGCGAAAGATCAAGCGCCGCCCGCGCGGATTTCATTTTCAGATTTTTCGCCATCTCCTCACCTCTTGCTTTGATTATAACATATGTTTTGCAAAATGTCAAGTATATTTTACAAATTTTCAAAAATATTTTTCAATCCGTTGAGCGTCCGCGGCGGCGAGCCAAAAAAATCCCCCGCGAAGCGGGGGATTTTTTTGGCTCGCTTAAATTGTTTGCTGTCAACTGTTCTTAAAGCGTTTGGTTATATCGTTCATTCTTTTAGCCCCGTCCGCTACCTGCTCGGCTATCTGCGTGCTGCGCTCGGAGACCTGCGTGCTTTGCGCGACGGACTGCGAGATCTCGTCCATTCGCGTCTTCACTGTCTGGAGCGACTGCGCCTGCTCTGTCGTCAGCTCGCTTATCAGCTGCGAACGCTCCGCGCTCTGCTCGGATTTTTCCATAACGTTCTCCATTTTCCGGATAACGCTGTCCGCTATGCGCTTGCCCTCGTTCACCGCCTTTGAGGACGCCTCGATAAGCTCCGACGTGTTGCTGACCGCCTCGGAGCTCTTTGTCGCGAGGTTCCGCACCTCGTCCGCTACGACCGCGAAGCCTTTCCCCGCCTCACCCGCTCTCGCGGCTTCTATCGACGCGTTCAGCGCGAGGATATTCGTCTGGAACGCAATGTCCTCTATCGTCTTTACAATAGAAGAAATTTCCGCGGAGGACTGCTCGATCTTATTCATTGCGTCGGACATTTTCGCCGCCTCGGCGTTGCCGTCGTTCAGAAGCTCCGCGCTTTCCTTGGCGAGCCGCGAAGCGAATTCGGAATCCGACAGGCTCTTTTCGGTCTGCTCAACAAGCGAGCCGAGCGCCTCGGTGACTTCGGCGATAGTTGACGTTTGCTCCTCGGCGGAGGCGGCGAGGCTGTCGGCGATCTCCAGCATTCTGTCCGAGGAATCGTTTACCGTGACGGAGATCTCCGCGATCTTATCCACGATTTCCGCCTGCTCAAGCGCGGCTTGCTTTTCGTGAACCGACTGCACCTTCACCTGCTCCAGAAGCTCTGAAGCCTCGTGCCGTGCCTTGTCGGCAACCTCGATCTGCGCGAGACATACCTTAATAACATAAATCAGCACAAACGCGCCGACGTCCACTCCGAGCAAGCCCTTCAGAAGACTGTCGATCTTTGTTCCGCTGTAGAAGAAATCCCTGAAAAACAGCCCCGCGATCGACGCAATGTTTATCATAACTATCTGTATTATAATGTTCCGCTTGTCAAAATAGATCGCGGCGATAGTCACCGACGCGAGCATAAGCGGGAACATTCCGTGCAGCTCGTGCCGCAGCGTTGAAGCCACGATAATCAGCAGCAGCTGAAACGTTGACAAGATCAGCCCCTGCGTGATAAGCGAAAGCTTCTTCCGCATTGCCGCGACAAATCCCGCGACGGCACCGCCGCAGACTATGATTCCGATGCCGATAAACAGCCCGCCCGCAAGCGCCATATTCATAGCGCCGAACGCCACGCACACGCCGAGAATGACGACCATATGGATAGTGACCATTTTTTGTGTAATGTTTACGCCGTTCATAAAAAATCCTTTCATTATTATATAGGGTTAAAGACGTATCTATATAAATTATAACAGAATTTCCGTTTTTTGTCAACGGTAATTTTTCTTTTTTCGACTTGCATTATTGTTTGCTATATTATATAATGTAAGAAGTGAACGCGTTTTTCCAGAAGCGCAGCCGTAGGCTTGTTAATTGGGGTAAAGACGATTAACATAGTTATTTGACTATGTTTGTTAGTTTAACTTGGTCTGGGGGTGCGAGGGGAAAACCCTCTCCCTCCTCTCCTCCTTTGCCCGCTTTTTCACACTAACTTTCACATTATGCTTTTTGGCTTGGGATAGGCACTCAACACGCACTCTTTTCCGCGGCGCGGTCACACTCTTTGACAGGCAGTCAGCGTTATCTTGATTGATTTTGCTGCTTACTCTGCTAGAGGGGCAACGTTTCTAGTAACTCTCCCAAACGCTGCTCGCCGTCGAAATGATGCGTCTCTCCCAACCATATAACTGCACGCGCGCCGCCGCAGGGGCTCTTACCTCTTTCAAGTCAACTAAAAAATAAAAAATATTTCCTCCAAAATGTGACAATCACCCCCCGCCAACTGTGTTGTAAGTGAAAGGACAAAACGCGCGTGATACTTTCAAGAAAAACAAAGGAGCTGATAAAATGGACGAAAGCGAGCTTGCCAGATACATAAAGCTGTTTCACCGAACGGTCTACCGCGCGGCGCTCGGGCTTCTCCACAACGCCGCCGAGGCGGAGGACGCGACCCAGGAAACATTCGTGAAACTGTTTGAACACAATAAACACTTTACATCGGACGAACATTGCAAGGCGTGGCTTTTGCGCGTCGTCATCAATCACTCCAAAAACGTTCTGAGATCATTTCGATACGCCCGCACCGAGGAGCTCGACGAGGCTATCCCCGTTGAGGACCTCGCCGAGAGCGACCTCGCGGACGCTCTCGAGGCGCTCCCGACAAAGTACAGAGCCGTGATCCACCTGCATTATTTCGAGGGATATTCCGCAAAGGAGATCGCCGAGATACTCAACATTTCGACAACGGCGGTGACGACGCGGCTCGCCCGCGGGCGCGAGAAGCTCAGAAATCTTATGACGCAAGAGGAAAAGCTTTACAAAACACCAATGCTCTTATGAGGAGGAGTCAGTATGAAAAGGGAATACATCTCACTATTTGAAAAAGCCGCTCCCCGTATGAGCGACGAGGAGCTGCTCAACGCCGTGTTGAGCAGCCGAAAGGGGAGTATCACCATGAAAAACAACACAAAAAACACCGAAAATAAATCCAAGAAATTTTTCAGCAAGGCAGTCGTAATCCCGCTTGCCGCGGCGCTCGCGCTCGGCGCGACGGCAGTCGGCGCGGTGGCGGTTTACAACCGCAGCGTAGCCGACGAGTACAACAATGTGCTCGCGCCGGGGGCTTCGATTTTTGAGCAGGAGTACAAGAACGCGGACGGCGAGGCGGCAACGCAGCCCGTAAATATCGAGCTTTACGAGCAGATGAATATCGCGATTGACAAGACGTTTAAGTGCGACGGCTGTTCTGTCGAGATCCCCGGCGCAGTAACCGACGGCAAGGATATGATCGTTTTGTATAACGTTATTTTCGACAAGGACCCGACAAACGGAGAGCTCGCAAAAGCTTTTATGGGATACACTCCCGTAACCGAGGGCGTGGGTTATGGATGCGGACGCTTTGATGAAGGAATGGGATTTTCAAAGCGCGACGGCAAAACGGTTTTGAGCGGCTTTTTTGAGCTTTCAAAACTTGAAAAAGTCACCGCCGATACCATAAAGGTGAAGCTGGAGAGCTTGTGGGGTGACGAAGACTTGTGGAACGACGGGGCGCTTCCTTTAGACATCGACCTTGAGATTCCGCTTACAAGCGACATCACGCGATTCAACAAGACCGTGGAAATTCCCTCTAAGCCGCACATTGACCTCAGCGCTTGGGGCGAATGGAATATGACAGACGTTGAGATAACTCCGCTTTCCGTTACGTTCAATATGAGCTTTGACGAAACGAGCGGAACAATGCCCGCCCCGGTAGTGCATAAGGACGCTTCGCCCGATTTCCCGATGATCGTAACATTCAAGGACGGCACAACGCTTGATATATCGGACCACGCGGGAATGACGCACGGCATTCACAGCGACACCAGAACGACCATGATACAGCGCCCGTTCAACTTCCCGATAAATGTTGACGACGTTCAGTCCGTGCAAATCGCAAGCGCCGTAATAAATGTGGACGGCACCGCGCAGACGGTCGAGATACCCGAGATCAACGACCACTACGCAGTGCATGGCGGTGAGAAGTAATCTGATCTAAAGCCTTAAAACAAAGTCCTTCCAATTAGCAACACCGCAAAATGTTGCGCTTCTGGTATACGCCCCCACATCATAAAGTGGGGGCGAATTTTTTAAAAAAATTTTGCAAAAAATTCCGAAAAACCCCTTGACAAAGCGGAAAAAACGTGCTATAATTTTAAGGCAGCCCCAAAATGGGGCGTAAATCGGGCGAATTAAGGCGAAAAAAGCAAAATTTTTTAAAAAATTTTAGAAAAACCCCTTGACAACCCGAAAAAAGTGTGGTATAATGATTGAGTTGTCCGACTTGGCGGCGTTCGCAGGAGTGGG
>JAIDPG010000122.1 GCA_029062865.1 Oscillospiraceae bacterium | reverse complement strand
TTGAACTTCGTTCAACCTAAAATTTGCCGGCAAGCGGGCGGCAAAGCGCGAAGCGCGGTCTTTGTGCGGTGTTGCCTTAAGTAAGCGCCGAACAAAACGATTTATGTAATTTTTATGTGGTTTCCCCCGCCCGAGGCGGGGGAAACCGCAATTAAATCGGCGCTTGACCACTGGATTTTTGCGTTTTATCTGGAGGATAGTATGCCTGAAAATAAATTTGAGCTTCATTCCGAATACAAACCGACGGGCGACCAGCCCGACGCTATCGAGCTGCTTGCCGAGGGCGTTCTGCGCGGCGACAAGGAGCAGACCTTGCTCGGCGTTACGGGCTCGGGAAAGACATTCACAATGGCGAACATCATCGCGAAAGCGAACAAGCCGACGCTTGTACTCGCGCACAACAAAACCCTCGCGGCGCAGCTTTGCAGCGAGTTCCGCGAGTTTTTCCCGAACAACGCCGTGGAGTTTTTCGTCAGCTACTACGACTACTATCAGCCAGAGGCGTACATTCCGTCAACGGACGCTTACATCGAGAAGGACAGCGCGATCAACGACGAAATAGACCGCCTGCGGCACTCCGCGACGGCTTCTCTTGCGGAACGCCGCGACGTTATCATCGTATCAAGCGTTTCGTGCATTTACTCGCTCGGCTCGCCGGACGACTATCGCTGCAACACGCTTTCCCTGCGCAAGGGGCAGGAGATATCCCGCGAGGAGGTAATAAAAAGGCTTGTTGAAATGCAATACGAGCGCAATGAGCTTAATTTTATCCGCAACAAGTTCCGCGTCAAGGGCGACACACTGGAGATCTTCCCGGCGGGAAGCACGAGCGAAAACGCCGTCCGCGTGGAGTTTTTCGGGGACGAGATCGACCGTTTGAGCGAGTTCGAGGTCGTCACGGGAAACACTCGTGCCGAGCTTCTTCATGCGATGATCTTCCCCGCTTCTCATTATATAATAGGGAAAGAGAAAATGGACGAGGCTTTGAATGAGCTTGAAAACGAGCTTGAGGAGCGAATTCGTTTTTTCAAGGACAGCAACAAGCTGATAGAAGCGCAGCGAATTGAGCAGCGGACGCGCTATGATATGGAAATGCTCCGTGAGATCGGAACGTGCAAGGGCGTTGAGAACTACTCGCGCGTGCTTGCGCGGAGAGCGCCGGGAAGCACTCCCGTGACGCTTATCGACCACTTCCCGGAGGATTTTCTGCTGTTTGTGGACGAAAGCCACGTAACCTTGCCGCAGGTTCGCGGAATGTACGGCGGCGACGTTGCCCGCAAGAAAAACCTCGTCGACTACGGCTTCAGACTGCCGTGCGCCTACGACAACCGCCCTATGAACTTTGAGGAATTCTACTCAAAGATACCGCAGGCGATCTTTGTCTCTGCAACTCCGGGGGATTTTGAAAAGGAGCGCTCCACTCAAATCGTCGAGCAGATTATTCGTCCGACAGGCTTGCTCGACCCGGAAATAATCGTAAAGCCGACGGACGGGCAGATTGAGGACTTAATCTCCGAGATAAACACACGCGTTGAGAAAAAGCAGCGCGTGCTTGTCACAACGCTTACCAAAAAAATGGCGGAGGATCTTACGGAGTTTCTCGACAAGGCGAACATTAAGGTTAGATATATGCACCACGACATTGACACTATTGAGCGAATGGAGATAATCCGCGATCTGCGCTCTGGCGAGTTTGATGTGCTTGTCGGGATAAACCTGCTCCGCGAGGGCTTAGACATTCCCGAAGTGTCGCTTGTGGCTATTCTCGACGCGGACAAGGAGGGCTTTCTGCGCTCCGAGACCTCGCTCGTTCAGACGATAGGCAGAGCCGCGCGAAACTCCGAGGGCACGGTCATTATGTACGCGGACGAGGTGACGCGCTCTATGGAGCTCGCGATCACCGAGACGCAGCGCCGCCGCGAAATTCAGCAGCGCTACAACACCGAAAACGGGATAATCCCGAAGACAATAATCAAGGACGTTCGCGACGTTCTGGAGATCACCAAAAAGGAAACGAAAAAGCGCAGCAAATCCGATATTAAAAAACTTCCGCGCCGCGAGCGCGAGCAGCTTATCGCGCGTTACACCACCGAGATGAAAAAGGCGGCGAAGCTGCTTGATTTTGAGCACGCGGCTTATCTGCGCGACAGGATAAAGGAGCTACAGGAATAAAAAACACCGCACCTTTCGGCACGGCGTCTTTAGTCAATCCTCAATCATTTTTTGAAGGTTATCTGCGAGCTTTTGCAGCTTCTCCTTTTCGGGACTGTCTTTCATTAAAGCGAGGACTTCCAAAATATCATCAAGAGTCAATCTAACAAATCCGTTAAATTGTTTTTCAGTCATTCCCATATCACATTCTCCTCTCTAACATATAATTCGTTCGTATCTTATTTTTACCACAAAATTTTGGGAATGTCAAGGGGTTTGACAAGAAAGTTCAGGTAAAATATGACAGACTTTTCTAAAATCACCCCTTGCGGCGGCGACTGCGAGCAATGCGGCTTCTTCCACGACGGCGGCTGCAAGGGCTGCCGCGAAAACGGCGGGAAGTGCGTCAAGATGTGGGACAACGGCTGCGCGATTTTCAAATGCTGCGAGGAGCACAGCGCGTACTTCTGCGGCTTGTGTTGGGAATTTCCGTGCGAGTTTCTTAAAGGCAAGCTCGCCGAGTGGGATAAGGACGGCGTTTACAGACTTAAACAGTTGGCTGAGGAATACAGAGAACAACAGCGTAAAAATAAATGATCACTCTTGACAAATTCATCAAAGTGTGATATAATGAAAATATCACCAATGAGAGTTCACAGGAGGTAAAATAATGGAAAAAAGTATCGTTGATTTTCTGATAAAAGCGAAAAGAGCCACCTATGCGGGCAAGGGCGCGGAAACGTCCTCATCAAGAATGAAATCACACGATCTTATATACCGTGACGGCGATATGACGTATTATGATACATATCTGGGCGGTGAAAGATTTGCGGGAGAGGAAGCGTTATGGATCGCCGACAAG
Source organism: Oscillospiraceae bacterium (assembly GCA_029062865.1). Lineage (GTDB taxonomy): Bacteria > Bacillota > Clostridia > Oscillospirales > Ruminococcaceae > CAG-115. The sequence continues at coordinate 17 of JAIDPG010000122.1, read as the reverse complement.
CCGTATTGGGCTATGAA
>JAIDPG010000121.1 GCA_029062865.1 Oscillospiraceae bacterium | reverse complement strand
ATCTATATATAGGTGATCGCAATTTATTATCTTTGCTTTCTGCCCCGCGCAGCGGGGCAGAAAGCAAAATTAAAAACATAATTTTTGAGGATCACTTTAGAAAAAGCTTACGAATATTTTCACCCCTGCGGTTAATAATATGTACAAAACCGTACAAGGAGCGATGAGAATGGACGAGCAGAACGAGCCGCTTGAGCTTGATGATAATGAACAGCGCGACGAGATAACCGACACGGGAATTACCGCCGCCGAAAACGCGCGGCATAATATCCGCTGTCTGACGATAATCGGGCAGATCGAGGGGCATTACGTCCTACCGGCGACGAACAAAACCACAAAATACGAGCATATAATCCCCGCGCTGGTGACTATCGAGGAGGACAGCTCCGTCGAGGGGCTTCTGGTAGTCCTGAACACCGTCGGCGGCGACGTCGAGGCGGGGCTCGCTATTGCGGAGCTTATCTCGGGAATGTCAAAGCCGACGGTCTCGATCGTCCTCGGCGGCGGACATTCGATAGGCGTGCCGCTGTCCGTCTCGGCGAACAGGAGCTTTATCGTGCCCTCCGCGACAATGACTATCCATCCCGTACGCATCAACGGAATGACCCTGGGCGTGCCGCAGACAATGCGCTATTTCGAGCGTATGCAGGACAGGATAACGGCGTTCGTCACGTCCAACAGCCGCATAAGCCCCGAGCGCTTCAAGGAGCTGATGTTAGAGCGCGACGAGCTTGTTATGGACATCGGCACGGTCCTTGACGGTAAATCAGCAGTCAAAGAGGGCTTGATAGACAGCCTGGGCTCGCTTTCCGACGCGGTAAACTGCCTGTACGATCTGATCGAGAAAAAGGGGGAAAATGATAATGGAAAAACCGAGAATACCAAACAATAAAAACAAGCGGGACGACGATCCCGAAAAGTACAACACAATAGACGACGTTGACGATTATCTGAGAACGGTAGCCGCCGCCGACAGCTTTCGTATAATGGGCTTTAACGGCAACGGCGGATAAGATCACATTCCCCTCTTGAGGGGATACATAAAAAGAGAGGGTTTATGGACTTACTTAACGTTATAATTCAAGCCGTGGTGCAGGGCTTAACGGAGTTTCTGCCGGTTTCGAGCTCGGGGCATCTGTCGGTAATTCAACACATAACGGGCTATTCGGGCGAAAGCGCGCTGATACTTATGATAGTGCTTCATCTCGGAACGCTCGTCGCGGTGTGCGCGGCGTTTTGGCAGACAATCTGGGAGATGATAAAGGAATTCTTCCGGACGATCGGCGATATCTTCACGAAAAAATTCTCGTGGCGCGGTATGAACGCAAACCGCCGAATGATGATCATGGTGATAATCGCGACGCTTATTCTCGTGCCGGTGTATCTTATCAAGGATTTCTTCACCGCGCGTGAGGGCGACGGGGATATTATCTTCGAGGGCTTGGCGTTTCTGTTCACGGCGATGCTGCTGTTCCTGTCGGACAAAACCGGCGGCACGAAAACCGGCAAGGATATGACGGTCAAGGACGCGGTGACGGTCGGGCTTTTCCAATGTGTGGCGCTGTTTCCCGGGGTTTCGCGCTCCGGCTCGACAACGGCAGCGGGGCTGTTCTGCGGGCTGGAGAAGGAAACCGCGGTCTCGTTCGCGTTTATTCTCGGTATCCCCGCGATCTTGGGCGGAAGCGTCCTCGAGATAGGCGACGCGCTCCGCTCGGACATGGAGCTTAACTGGCTGCTGCTCGGCGTTGGCTTTATAATCGCCGCCGTTGTGGGATTTTTCGCGATAAGGCTTGTAAAGTGGCTTCTCGAAAAGGATCGCTTCAAGATTTTCGGAACCTATACCGCGGTGCTCGGAATTCTCTGCATCGTCGGCGGAATTTGGGAAAATATAACGGGAAACGCGCTTTCGGCGTTTTTCGGTAACTGATAACTACATAAAGGCTCTCCCCGCCGGAGGCGGGGAGAGCCGAACAAAGAATACATACCGTTTCTCCCCCGGAGGGGGAGAAACAAAAAAGACAGATTACATAAAGGAAGATAAAAATGGCTGAAAGAAAAACAACCTCCCAGAGCTCCTCGAGGGCAAAGGGAGCAACGGGGAAAACAAAATCGACGGGGAAGTCCTCGGCGGCGCGCTCGAAAAAAGCCGCTGAGGCTCAGCGTCTCCGTGAGGAGGAGATCCGCCGCAGTATGCAGAAGCGCCGCGTCGCTTCGGTAATTCTGTTCGCGGTCGGGATCTTGTTGACGCTTATGGCGCTTATACCGGGCTCGATGGGCTGGCGGGCGCTTTATGACGTGATGCACGGGCTTTTCGGGGTCGTGCCGTGGGCGTTCGGACCGCTGATGATCTCGGCGGCGCTTGTCATCTCCTCGCAGAAGACCCACGCGACTATCCAAGCGACGATACTCAAACGCGCGCTGTTTATGCTGATGCTCTGCGCCGCGGTGGAGATCTTTGGCGTTGGGAAGATCAATGGCGCTAATTTCGGGGAGGTTTTTGTCAATCTTTACGTCGACGGCGTGAACTTCGCGGGCGGCGGCATTTTCGCGCTGTTTTTGGGAATTCCGCTGCTGTTTCTCGGAAAGCTCGGCGCGGCGATCGTTATCATCATTCTCGCGATCGTCTGCATTTTGCTGAATATCCCTATCCCGCTGAACGAGATGTTTTCGGGCATCGGCGGCTCGCTTAAGAACGCGAAGTCAAGCGTTTCGGAGCGCCGCGAGCTTGCTCGCGAGCGCCGCTCCATAACGGACGAGCACTACCGCGAGATAGAGCAGCGTGACCGGGAGCGCAAGGCGCAGGCTCGCCAAGCCAAACGCGCCGAAAAGGAGGATCGCCGCGGGTTTTACGTCAACAACTCAAAAAGCGACCAAATGAACGACATCCGCGAGGCAGTGAACAGCGTCGGCGATGTTGCCGTGCTTAATCAAAAAGCAACAAAGCCCGCGCCGCAAAGCGCCGCGAATTTCTCCGCGAATTCTGACAACGAGCTCCCGGAGCCGCTGAAAATGCAGCCGCCGAAGATAAAAGTCCCGGAAATGCGCGACACCAAACCGCTTATGGAGCAGCAAAAGTCCGACGCTCGGGATTATAAAGAGGCGCTGAAGCGCTACATGGAGAAAAAGCACCCGATTATGCGAGACCCCGATCCCGCTGACCCGAATAAATACGAGGACAACGACGCGGATATCGTTCCGCTTATCGACGCGCTTGAAAAGATCAACGCCGAAAAGAGCCCCGCGCGGGTCTCTAA
>JAIDPG010000120.1 GCA_029062865.1 Oscillospiraceae bacterium | reverse complement strand
TTTAAAACAAACAAGGTTTTCTCCAAAGGGGAGACCGATATAGTTCTGGTCATCTCCACCGTGCAGGACGACAGAAAAACCATTGTTGCACAGACCATGGTGGTTCTTACTCTGCAGGTAGGCGAATGACAATAAAATTGTTCTTAAGGAGGACATTATTATGAAGAAGATAATTGCAGGCGTTCTCGCCGCTGCTTCTATGCTCGCTGTTTCCGCAACTGCGTTTGCTACTGACAAGACCGTTTCCAAGGCTGGCGAACTTACTTATGATGTAGCTGTAACCGCTCCTAAGGTAGTTCTTAACCTGGTTATGCCGGCTAAAATGGCGGCTGCTCTTAATCCGTACGGTGCTGATATTAAGTTGGACGCTGCTGATACACCTACTGTTACGACCGCAACTATTGCAAGTACCGCGTATAAGGTAACTAACAAGAGCACCGAGTACGGCGTATATATTGATGCTACTGCTATCACTACTGTAACCACAACCGATAAGACCCCGTGGAAGGTAGAAGCTAAGGCGGCTCCCACTGATGGTACTAAGGGTGCACAGTTGACTTTGATTGGCGCTGATACTGTTGCAGATATAAAGTCTGCTGCTGAGGGTACTCTTAAAACTGCAAGTGCATCCGCTTCAACTTCCGGGCAGGGCGTACTCGTAATGGATTCCACTGTTGCTAAGTCTACGACTGTTGCTGCTGGTCAAACCTCGCAGAATAAGGTATTCTTTATCGCAGCAGCTTCTAATGCTGAAACCCCTACTGATATGTATATGGCTTTTGCTGGCAAGCTTGCAAAGACTCCCGCAGGCAACACGGATCCTACCAAGGAAGTTGAGTGGAAGGAAGACGACGCTATCAACGTAAACCTCGTTCTCAAGGTTTCCGCTGGTCCGAAGGCCCTCTAATCTGACGCAAGTCATCTCTAAAGCTTAACGGTTTTGTCCCCCCTCTCGCAAGAGAGGGGGATTTTCTTTGTCTTATTGTGCGCAGAAAGCATCGCAAATATACGACCGCCCCCTCTCGGGGGCGGTTTTTGTGTCAATTGTTCAGCAGAATAAATCTATCCAGAAGCTCGTTAAGGAGGAGCTCTGCGACGTTTATATCGCCCTTGCCCGACGCTCCGACAAAGAACCCGCCGAACTCCAGGGCGTTCGTGTCGGGGAGCTCGAGCGAATTTACGCCGCGCAGGTCGCGCGTTATCCCCACGCCGAGCCGCTTCAAAAACGCCTCCTTTTTCACCCAGAAGCGTATGAAGTCCTCGTCCGAGCGAGCTTTTTCGCGTTCCTCCCCGCAGAGCGCCCGCGCGTACATTCGCTCGTTGACGCGGCGATCGCGGCGCTCGATGTCTATCCCGATCTCGCCGTCCTCTCCGAAAGCCGCGCAAACCGCGCCGCGCGTGTGCGAAAGCGAGAATTGCAGCGCGGAGTTCTTCAAAAACGGCTTCCCGAATGAGCCGAGCGAGAGCTTGATCTTCCGCTCGGGAATTCCCGTGCGGCGCTTTATCTCCGAAAGCAGCAGCAGCCGCGAGACAAGGGAGTTTATCTTGTCGGAGTCGTTCGCCTTGCGGTTTATCGCGGCTCTTCTCGTTGAATCAAGACAGCCCAAAAATCCGCTAAGCTCCGCCCACACTGCGCCGTCTGTTTTCACTACAATAATATCCATTTAAACACCTGCCGTTTCCATCATTCGCTGCAAAAGCGTCGGGAAATACCACCCGCCGCCGTTGCGGTCAAGCAAGCCGAACAGCTCGCCGTCGCCCCAGCGCGCGTTGTTGTCCCACCAGCAGCACGGCACGCCGGTCGCCTTAGCGGCGTTGAGGAAATCCACCGCGCATTGTATCCTGTCCTGCTCGTTTTCCTTGTTGACCGAGCCGAATTCCGTTATCACAACGGGAATTCCCTTGTCGAGGAACAGCGTTTTGATGTCGCTCATCAGCGTGTTGGCCGAGCCGTCGTTGCTGTAGCTCGCCGTGCCGTGGACGTTCAGCGCGAAGTCGTACGGCAGATACGCGTGGACGGACACGATGATGTTCCCGGCGTTGTCGGGTATCTTCAGCGCCTGTAAATTCTCCGTCGCGGAGGACGCGGCATACGGCGTTACGAGCAGCGAGCGCTGCGCGTTGTTGCCGCCGCTCGCGCGGACGGTGCGGACGAACGTTTCCGCGTATCGGTTGACGATCTCGCGAGCCTCGGGCGTTCCCCACCATTCCGCGCTGTCGCCGCGGAGCCGCGGCTCGTTCACGCCCTCGAAAAGCAGGCGCTCGTCATAGTCCTTGAATTCCTCCGCGATCTGCTCCCACAAGCGCCCAAGCCCGCGGAGATCCTCGTCAACGTCGCTCTGCCGCGGCATATACCATTCCTCGTGGTGAGTGTTGAGGATAACGTACATATTGTTGTCAATGCCGTAATCCACGACCTCGCGCACGCGTTTGAGCCACGCCTTGTCGATGTTGTACTTGCTGTCGAGATGCTTTCCCCACGACACCGGAACGCGCATTACGTTGAAGCCCGCCGCTTTTACGCGGTCGACCATTTCCTTTGTCGTCACGGGATTCCCCCAAGCCATTTCGTCGTCGAGTGTTCCCATTCCGAGCGCGTCGAGAGTGTTTCCCAAATTCCAGCCGAGCTTCATTTGCCCGACGATCTCCGCCGCCGACGGAAACACATCGCCGTGCATACTCCCGCCCGTTTCGTTCGGGTTATCGGGCGCGGGGAAATCGGAAATGATCGGGTCGGGCTGAGGCGCGGGAATATTCGTTCTTCCCATGAACAACCCAAATAACAGCGCCAGGATGACTGCCAAAATAACCTTGATATTCATAATTCTCCTTTCATATCCAAACGTCTAAAGCGGGAGCTCCCCGCCGTGCTCAGCCTTTCGCGCCGCCTTGAACAGCGGGCTTTTCTTCGTTATCGTTTCGGATTTAATGCCGTCCTCTCCACACAGCTTCAGCGTGACGAAGCCGCTTTGGATCTGCGGCTTTCGGAGAACCCGCGCCGCGCACGGCGTGAAATCTCCCCGTGCCGCCGCGACAAAGCAGAACTTCTCGTCCTCGTAGGGAATGTCGGCGTTTTTCAGCATTTTGTGGAGCTTCGACCTCTGCGCCCGCGCCGTGAAGTGGCACCAATCGTCCTCGGGGAGCGGACATTCGTTTTCGTGAGGGCACGGCGCGGCTATCCCGAAGCCGCTTTCGATAAGCGTTTGACGCGTTTTCTTTAACCCCGCGAACGCGAACGGCGTGCCGGGCTCGACGATAACGAGCAGCTTCCCCGCCGCTCCCGCAAGCGACTTAACCGCGTTTTCGCGCTGAGCTTCGGGGAGCTCATTCAGGCAATACGAGCAGATCACCAGATCGGCTCGGCGCTCTATTCCCTGCGAAATGTCGCCATTTTCCCAAGCCGACGAAACGTCCGCCGCTCCGCAAAGCTCCCGCCCAAGCGCGAGCATATTCTCCTCGCGCTCGATACACGTTACGTTTTCGCACCCGCAAAGCCTCGCCGCAGCTATTGCGCCCGCGCCCGTTCCCGCACCAACGTCAAGTATTGACGTGATCTCTCCCCCGAAACGTGCGAGCGAAAGCTCCAGCGTCTTGCTGACCGCCGCGAACGTCGCCGCCATTCGCACTGCCGCATACGTGATAACGTCCGTTTTCGACACCGCCCCGCGTTTTCCGCCCGAGCTCTCGGCACGGTAGTTCTCTGAAAGCCTTTCCGCAGCCGTCTTAAGCACCTTAAGCTCCAAGCCCTCGGCAAGCTCGTTTATCCTGTTTTGAACCTCCGCGGGAAATTCCATACGTGTCACCTCTAAATATATTGTACAGCAAAATCGGGATTTTGTAAAGGGCTTTTAAAAAATTTATCCGTTTACAAAAATACCGCCGAAAAGCTCGGCGGTATAAATTCGCTTTTAGAGTTCAACAAGGACTTCGTTCACGTCTTTGAGAATGTTCTCCGTGATGAGATTTCCGGCGAGCTTCTCTCCGTTGACGGTTATCGACTTCACGCCGCTTTGAGAGCCGTTCGGGTTTGATACCCTGATGTTCAGGCGCTTGCCGCGGAACGTTTTCTCCATTGTGAACTCCCGCCACTCGCTCGGAACAGACGGGTCGATGACAAGTCCCTTGGCGTTCGGGCGAAGCCCGAGAATTCCCTCGACCGTGCCGACCATAACGGTAGAAGCCGTGCCGGTCAGCCAGTGAACGTGCGCTCTGCCCGCGAACGGACTGTCCTTGCCCTCGACGAACTGCCCGTAAACATACGGCTCCATTTCGCGGAGCTCGGCGTTGTCGTTGTACGTCGCGGGGCTTGCTTCCTTCCAGTATTTATACGCCATATCGCCGCGCCCGAGCTTCGCCTCCGCGAGGATAAGCCAGCCCTGCGACTGCGAGAAAATGCCCGCGTTCTCCTTGACGCAGCGGTTGAAGCAATGCATAAGCGCCCCCGCAAACGCGTGGTTCGCGTACGGCGGGTACATCAGCATCGCGCCGTAGGGGGTGTTCAACTCTCGGTCAACGCTGTCAAGCGCCTTTTCCGCCTGCTCCTTGGTCGCGTAACCCGAAATGACCGCCCACGACTGCGGGTTCAGCCACATCGAAGCCTCGGGGTCGGAGCGCTGCCCTATGATCTCGCCGTCCTCCTTATAGCCGCGGATAAAGCGGTCCTCATTCCAGCACTTTTCAAGTATGGAATCTAGCTTCGCACCTATCTCGTCAAGATATTTTTTATACTCGCTGTCGTTCTTCATTTCGGCGTAATTCTTGAGGAGCTTTATCGCGTAAACAAGCTGGAACGCGACAAAAGTGCTTTCGCCGCGCTTTCCGAGGCGGAGGCAGTCGTTCCAGTCTGCGTGAAGCCCCGCGGGCATTCCGTGGTTGCCGAGATTGTTCATCGAGAATTCGACGGCGCGCTTCAGGTGCTCGTAAACCGTGCCCTTTTCGCCGTTGTTCGCGAAGAAGATCTCCTCGTCAAGGAACGCGACGTCTCCGCTTTCGCCGATGTATTTCTCGATAGTCGGGAACAGCCAGAGCGCGTCGTCGGCGCGGTAGCTCGGGTGTCCCGTTTCCTGAACGTATTCCGGGTCGTCGGGGGTGTTTTCGTTGCCCGCGTCGTGGGTGTATTTCACAAGCGGCAGCCCCGCGCCGTTCGTCACCTGCGCCGACAGCATAAACACTATCTGCTCCTTAGCCATTTCGGGCGCGAGGTGGATTATGCCCTGAATATCCTGCACCGTGTCGCGATAGCCGAAGCCGTTGCGCAAGCCGCAGTAAATAAACGAAGCAGCTCTGCTCCAAGTAAACGTGATAAAGCAGTTATACGCGTTCCAGACGTTGACCATATTGTTGAAGTCGCTGTCGGGGGTGTGAACAACGAGATTGCCGAGCTTTCCGTGCCAGTAATTTTTCAATTCCTCAAGCTCCGCTTCCGCCGCGTCCTTGCTTTCATAACGCGCGAGTATCTCCCGCGCCTCCTCCTCGGTTTTCTGCCCGACAATGTACACGAGAGAGCGCGTTTCGCCCGGTTTAAGCTCGATGTCGCTCTGAAGCGCCCCGACGGAATTCCCGCAGAAGTTGATGTCGTTCTTCAAGCCCTGCTCAACGCCGACGGGATTGCCATAGCCGCGGTAATTGCCGAGGAACTTTTCGCGGTCGCCGCAGAACGCATCAGCCTTTTCTCCAGCAAGCCCGAAAAACCGTGTGCGCTTGCCCTTGCCCCAGCCGACCGCGCCCGCCATGAGCTCGTTCTCGCGCTGGGTGAGGAGATTGTCGGAATAATAAGTGTGCGTGATGAATTGCGTGTATTGCAGGTTCACGCCGTCCTGCTCGTAGTTGTTGTCGTTGACGAACTCGCACACGCCGAAGATTGAAAGCCTGCGCGGCTTATCGTCAAGGTTCGTTACCTTGCAAGCCCACACCTCGTAGGTTTTCCCGAGCGGAACATAATACGCCGTTTCCGTCTTGATTTTCCGATACTCCGAGGAGATGACGGTGTAAGCCGTGCCGTGGCGGCACTCGCTCTTGAAACTGTCAAGCGGCTTGCAGACGGGCGCCCAGGAGCCGCTCCAATATTCGCCGCTTTCGTCCTTGATATAGATGTAGCGCCCGGGCAGGTCGTTGGACGTGCTGTTAAAGCGGAAGCGCAGAATTCGCCCGTTTGCGCCGCTTTTCTCGAAGCTGTAGCCCGCCGCGTTGTTTGAGATCATCGCGCCGTAATTCGGGTCGCCGAGGTAGTTTGCCCATGGCGAGGGCGTGTCCGGTTTAGTTATTACATATTCCTTGTTTTGTTCGTTGAAATAGCCGTATTTCATCGCATAGCCTCCAAATAGTTTAATAGAGAATAGTAGTTAGTTGCTGGTTTTCCCCGCCTGCGGCAGGGAGAACCGGAGATGTTTTTTAAAGCAGCTTCACAAGCTCATCGCGGATCGCGTCATAATGCTCGTCGATAATGCCGTAGTCCTTGTCCTTGTAGTTCCACGCGGCACGGGCGATGCCCAGCTTCTCAAACGCCGCGTGAATGTCGCGGAACCAGTTGAGCGTGCTCTGCGGGTCAGCGCGGTCGATCACGCCGTACTCGCCGCAATAGAGCGGCACGTCGTTTTTCTCGGCTATTTCAATAGCGTCCTTGAATATCCTCTCGAAGAATTCGGAGGACATCGGCGCTTCGTTTTCCTCAAGCCCGTCGAGGAATTTGTTGACGAAAAGCCGCTTGCTTTCGTCAAGAATTTTCTTCTCCGAAGCGGGGTAATTTATCGAGTAGTCCGACGGCATTTCGGGCACCCAGTACGCCCTTTGGTGCGTGAACAGCAGCGGGTCGTAGCAATGGAACGTGAAGACGATGTTGTCAAACGCGGGCTTTTCAAGCAGCGACAAGCCCTCAATGCTGTCGTTGTGAATTCCGCCTATAATTATGCGGATATCGTTGTTCAGCTTGCGAATTTCCCCGATAGTCCGTGCGGCGATTTTGTTCCACTTCTGCGCGACAGCCTCGTCGGTGACTTCGTTCAGAAGCTCGAAAACGACGTTTTTGCGGTTTCCGTAGCGCTTTGTCATCTCTATCCACAGCTTCACGAACAGGTCTTGCAGCTCCGCGCTGTCAAAGAAATCAAAGCAGTCGGCGTTATCGAACACAAAGCCCGCTGTTTTGTGGAGGTCGAGCACGATGTTCAAGCCGCGCTTTTCGCACTCGTCAACGGCGAAATCGATGTGCTTGAAGCCGCTTTCAATAAACTCGCCGCTGTCCGTCATAACGACGTTGTAGTCGAACGGCAGACGCACGTGGTCAAGCCCCCAGCCCGCAATTCTGTCGAAGTCCGCCGCGGTGATGAACGTCGAGTAGTGCTCCTCGCTGTAGTTGTTGCCGACGCATTGAGAAATCCAGCCGCCGAGATCAATGCCGCGTAAAAATCCCGTAAACTCTTTCATTATAGTACCCCCGATGTGATTTTGATGTCTCCCCGCAAAAGCGGGAAGCTCGTTCCTTATGGCTATATTATATCAACTTTATTTGCGTTATGCAAGGGCGTGAATTTATACGAATTTTCTTGGGAGTTTTTGGCGATACTGCACAAATCACTCACGCTTTCGAGAAAGCGTTAAAACGAGCTTCGCAATCCCGCAGCCGATGACTGCTCCCAATGTGTTCGCGATGATGTCGTCAAGGTCGCAGGAACGCTCCAGAAACGGCTGAACAAGCTCTATTGTCACGGTCGTTCCCAAGCCGATAAGATCAACCGCCCACCAGCGGAGCTTTTGAAACGACACGGCGAGGAGTATTCCATAAGGCACGAACATTACGATGTTTCCGACAAGCTCCTCGTCGCGGAGCACGGAAAAGTCGCCCTTAAACAACGCGAAAAAGCGGAAGTTTTCGGCGTAGTCGCCGCGGGCAAAGGTCAGCGCGAGGAACTCCGACAGCGGGATCTGCCCGAAAACGAGCTTTGGCAGCTCGGGAAACCAAACGATGACAAAAAGCACGACAAGATAAGCGACGAGAAGCCCCCGTGCGATCTCCGCGGACAAAGCGCCGCGCGGCTTTTTCGCGAAGCGCAGATACGCGATTCGAGCGGCGGCATAAATCCCCGCCGCCACAAGCGCCAGCGGCAAAGCCCCAAAAAGCCCGTATGCTTTTAAAGTCCAAACAATCCAGCTCATTTTCTCACCTCAAAAATATTGTAGCACGCCCGCACCGAGATTTCAATGGGTTTTGCAAAATGTTAGAGAAATGTAAGATTTGCGGCGGGTATCTTGACATTTGGTGGAAAATGTGATACAATATATAGAGTAGTGGCGTTGAAGCGACTGAACTTGCGACGTTGTGTCAAGGCGGCTTCCGTTGATTAGTTTCGTTATGCTGCGTCGTGGGTGCGAGGGGGAACCCCTTCGGGAGCGGGGGAAGACAAAAATTCGAAAAAAGCGGGCGTTCCCCCGCCCCCTACGGGGT
>JAIDPG010000012.1 GCA_029062865.1 Oscillospiraceae bacterium | reverse complement strand
ATTTGTTGAGGAAATGTGGCGAAACGGAGCGGACGATGTTGTGAATGTCGTAGATGTTACGATATTGGAAAGGCTTTCGGACGATGAAACGGTATGGGAAAATTTTGGAAAAAACATTTCCGATGAGTTTAAAGTGTACGTCAATGAAGACCTGCTTATTTCCAATAATATGATGTATAACGTAAAAAAGCTTGAATATGGCGCCGGACGGCGCGGAGGGAAAAATGAGTGATAATTACAAAACCAAACAGCGCGATGAGATAGTAGAGTTTTTCAACTCTCACCGCGGTAAATGTTACACGGCAAAGGACTTGATAAAAAGCGGCGAGGTAAGCTCCGGCGAGGCGACCGTTTACAGAACGCTTTCGAAGCTCGCGGGGCAGGGGATTTTAAAGCGCTTCACGGACGGCGACGCGGCCTGCTATCAGCTTAACGAAAGCGAGGAATGCTCCCGTCACTTTCACCTGAAATGCGAGAGCTGCGGCAGGCTTATCCACATGGACTGCGACTTTATGGCGGATATGAGCCGCCATATCGAGCAGAGCCACAGCTTCTTCGTGGACATCGGCAAAACCGTCATTTACGGCTTGTGCGGCGAGTGTAAGGAGCGGCAAAATGCGTAGGATTATTCTTGCGGCATTAGCGCTCGCGGTTCTTGCGGCGGGGCTGTTAAGCGGCTGCTCGCTTGTCGAAAAACCGCAAAACGAGAAGCTCCAAATCGTCACGACGATCTTCCCGGCTTACGATTTCGCGCGGGAGATTTTCGGCGACAAAGCCGAAATCACGCTGCTGTTAAAGCCCGGCACGGAAAGCCATAGCTACGACCCCTCGGCGCGGGATATAGTCAAAATCGACGGCAGCGACCTCTTTATCTACAACGGCGGCGAATCGGACGCGTGGGTGGAGAATATCCTGAAAACCGCCGACGAGGTGAACGCCGTCAAGATGATGAGCTTTGTTGAGGCTTTGGAGGAAGAGGAGCTTGTCGGCGTTGAAAATCACGACGAAGATGCGGACGGCGAATACGACGAGCACATCTGGACTTCCCCGAAAAACGCCGCGCTGATAGTCGGCGGAATTGCCCGCGAAGCCGCGCGGCTGGACGCTCCGAACGCCGATTATTACAATCAGAACGCCGCCGCTTATTCCGAGAAGATACTTGAGCTCGACCGCCGTTTTTCGGAGCTTCTGGCGGGGGAGAGCCGCTTTTTCGTGTTCGGCGACCGCTTCCCGCTGCTTTATTTCTTCAAGGAGTACGATTTGAATTACTACGCGGCGTTCCCGGGCTGCGGCGCGGAAACCGAGCCCTCGGCGCAGACGATAGCGTTCCTCACGGAAAAGCTCTCCGAAAGTGACACCGTTTCAGCCGTGTTCCGTATCGAGCTCTCAAACGGAAAGCTCGCCGAAACGCTCGCGGGCGAAAACGGGCTTCCCGTCGCGGAATTCCACACCTGCCACAACATCACCGCGGACGATTTCGAGGCGGGGGAGAGCTACGCTTCGCTTATGGAGCGCAATTTTCAAATGCTGAAAAAAGTGTTGATAAGTGGGGGGTAAAAAATGGGTCAGTTGGCAAATCTTCCAAATATAGGAAAAGTCGTTGAAGAACAGCTTAACTCGGTTAATATCGAAACGATCGAGCAGCTTGTTAAGGCGGGCGCGGAAAACGCGTGGCTAAAAATTCAGGCGATAGACAGCAGCGCGTGTATTCATCGACTGCTGGCTTTTGAGGGCGCGATCCGCGGGATAAAGAAAACCGACATTCCCGCCGAACGCAAGGCTGAGCTGAAGGAGTTTTACAATTCACATAAGCTTTGATTTGGTATTGTCGAATTTTATGGAGGTATAACAGTGGAGCGGTTAGAGGCATTCGAGAAGATGTTATCCGAAATAATAAAACAAGCTGAGTTTGAAACGGAACAACTTGAGCTGCTGAAATCGGCGGGAAAGGAGAAATCCGCGACATACCGCCAATATTTGGGAAATCGTATGTTCTATAAGATGATGCTTGAAAAGTATAAAGAATATGGACTTATTTAGTATAAAAAAATAAAACCGTCTCATTGCATTTGTGATAAAAACGCGCTATAATAAGCGCGGAGGTGTTGAATTATGGCTAAT
>JAIDPG010000119.1 GCA_029062865.1 Oscillospiraceae bacterium | reverse complement strand
GGCGTTACCTCGCGCGACCTGGAGCTCAGCCTCAAAGCGATTACAAGCGACGGCACAAAGGAGGACAAAAAGCTATCGCCCGAAATGCCCGTGGTGATGAAGCTGCGCGAGACGAATTTGCTTTACGCCAACTACGAAAAGCTGCTTGAAAACTATATTGATAAGCTGGATATGACGGCGCTCGCGGCGGATCATATCGCGAGCGGAAAAACCAAGGCCTTCGGCGGCGCGGACGTTTTTGTCGACTGCTTCAACGACTTTACGTTCAGTCAGCTTGAGCTTCTGAAGCAGGTTATTATGAAGGCTAAGAACGTGACGTTTGGCTTTACGGCTGCGCTTGACAGCGACTGCGATGTTTTCGGTACCGCGAACGCGCACATCTCTCGCCTGAAGAGCGCGGCGGAGGAAAACGGCATTACGGTTGAGTTCGTCACCGAGGGGATCGAAAGCAGATACGCGGAGGACTGCCCGCTTGGAGAAGTCGCACGGCATTTGTACCAGTCGATGAATAATTGCGAACCTCTTGGTGACAGCTGCGAGCTTGTTGTTGCGGGAGGTGTTTACGAGGAGCTGGACTACGTTGCCGCGAAGATCAAGGAGCTTACGACGGACAAGGGGCTTCGCTGCAACGAGATCGCGGTGCTCTGCACGGACGTCGGGGCATACGGAAGGCACGTTGAGAGCGCTTTCAAAAAATACGACATTCCGTTCTTCCTCGACACGCCCGAGCCTATTCTCTATCAGCCGCTGATAAATCTTATTATCTCGATTTTGAACGCGCTGGAGAATTTTAATGTTGACAATGTGCTCAGCTGCGTTAAATCAAAATTCTTCGGGAAACCGAAAACAGAGCTTGACGATGAGGAATATGATGACGAGGAAGACAAGCTCACCTCTCTTTCCGACAAGGATATTGACGAATTTGAAAAGTACGTTTTCGAGTGGGATTTAAAAGCGAGTCATCTTAAAAAGCCGTTTACATTTACGAAAAATCGCGGCACGAAGGATTTCACGCAGCAGACAGCGGAGCTGGTGCGGCAGTCCGTTGCCGTGCCGCTTCTGGAATTACAGAAGAAGATCAGGAAATCAGGGAGCACGATAAACGGCGCAGAGATGACAGAGCTGCTTTATGACTTTTTGATGGACAAAGTCGGAATGAGACGCGTTTCTTTCAAGCGCTGCAGGAAAAAGGACAACCCCGGGCTCGACGCGGACAGAGTAGATTTGTATCAGCGGCTTTGGAGCTCGCTTATTGATATTTTCAATAAGCTGCATGACGAGCTTTCCGACACGAATGTCACTATCGGCGATTACGGCGAAATTTTCCGCGAGATCTGCGCCGTCACTACTCTTGCCGACCCGCCGCAGTTTATCGACTGCGTGCTGGTAGGCGATATCGACCGCACGCGCGCGGATAACATCAAGGCGGCGTTTGTCGTCGGAGCGACCTACGAGGCGTTCCCGACTTCGGCGTTTGAGGCGGGGATCTTCTCGCAGTATGAGATAGAGCTGATTTATGACAAAATCGTCCATATTGATAACGAAATGGAAGCGGAAAAGGTTTCCGAATATATAGATAACATTTCAAAAATAGCCGACACGGGGCGGCGGGAGTATTGCTTAAGCTCCGTTCGGGACAGGTATCATCTGTCGCTTTACCGCGCGTATCGCGCCGTTACTTTGCCGACGGAATACCTCTGCATAAGCTGCCCGGACATTGACGCGGCGGGAGAATCCACGGGGCGTTCGGACATTTTCGGAGAGCTTTCGTCGACGTTTAAAGACACGAAAATTATAAACGCCGCTTCCCTTGGAAACAGCTTCTACTGCCGAACCCCGCGCGCGGCGAAAATGCGCTACGCGGCGGGCTTAAACGAAAAATCCGACGAGAACGGGGTTTTGAGGGAGGCTCTTCTGCGCGAGGACGAGGACTTCGTTCGGGCGCTCGACGAGATACGCGAAATGCGAAGCGACGTTCTTTTCAACGTGGCTGTAAACGGCGCGAAGTTCTCGGGAAAACACTCGCTTAAGCCCGAAACAGCGCGGCTGATTTTTTCGGACAACGTCAATACGACTGCTATTGAAAAGCTGGATGCCTGCAAGTTCAACTACTTCTGTAAATTCGGACTGAAAATCGACGAGCGCAGCAAGCGGAGCTTTACGAACAACAAGCGCGGCGACGCTATTCACTATGTTTTCCAGAATGTTCTTGAGGAATACAGCGGTGATATGAACGCGTTTTTCGCGCTTAAAAGAGGCGAGCTGCTGTCGCTTTCAAAAAAGTACCTCGCGGCATATCGCGCCGCGGAAACCAACAACGACAGCGACGAGGACAAGCGGACGGAGTATCTTTTCAACAACATCGCGAACTCCGCGACTGACGTTCTGATAACAATGCAGGCGGAGCTGTTCGCGAGGAGATATCGCCCAAAGCTTTTTGAGCTTGACATCAGCGAAAACAAGGACGAACCCGAAAATAATCGGCACGCGATTATCGACAACGAAGGCGCACCGACCGTCGAGCCTCCGGCGGCTGAGATCTACGCGGCTGCGGAAAGTGTCGCGAAAACGCCGAACGAACCGTTTACACCGGAAAACGCGCCGTATCTCATCGCCAAGCCGCTTGTTATCAGGCTCAAGGACGGCTCTGAGGTCACTGTTCAGGGAAGAATTGACCGCGTGGATATGTTCAGCGAAAGCGCCGACGCGGGTGAAAAACCGATAGCGTATATCCGCGTGGTGGACTACAAAAGCTCGGCGCACTCGTTTGATTTAAAAGCTGCTCAGAACGGCATCAACATTCAGATGCTGCTTTACCTTTTCGCATTGCAAAACGCCAACGAGGACAACCCGACGCTGACGCTGCGCCCCGGCGGAGTGAGCTATATTCCGTCGAAAAACGGCGGCGCTAAAGAAGATGACTTTGCGCCGTATTTCCTGCTCGCGGCTGAATACCAAAACAGCGGTCTGTTTATCAAAGACGAGACAACCGACAAGGATCTCGAGTGCTATACAAACGCGATTTTGGCAAAGCTTGAAAGCGACAATGTAACACCTCAGAATAAGCTGACAAGTTTCAAAAAAACGCTTGTGCCGAGCGGTACAAACCTCGCGGAGGCGAAGTATTTCAACGAACTGCGCGACGATGTTTTAAGCAAGGTCGCGGAAAATCTCGACGCGATATTCAGCGGCGTTATCGACGCGCTGCCTGTTTCTTATCCCACGAAAGACACAAAGGATCCGTGCAGATACTGCCGCTTTGGTGATATTTGCCAAAACGCCGGCAAGAATGTCATAAAAATAGAAAAAGCAAAGCTTAAGCCCCAAAAGCAAAAAGAGGGCGACACAAATATATATTGGGAAAACAAGTATATTACCAAAAATCCCGACGAGAGCAAGGAAAAGAAGACTAAAAAGAAGGAGGAGGAGGATGACGGCGGCAATGGCTGATAAGAAAATAATTCTTACCGAAGAACAGACGGACGCGATAGAATTTGATCACGACAAGCCCGCGATTGTTTCCGCGGCCGCGGGAAGCGGCAAAACAACGTTGCTTGTCGACCGCGTTGTTCGGCTTCTGTCAGACGCTTCTAAGAACATTTCCGCGGACTCCCTCGCGATTATGACGTTCACGAGGAACGCCACGAGAAGTATGCGCGAAAAGCTGAACAAAATGCTGACGAAAAAGCTCCGGGAGCTCGCAAGCTCAACCGACGAGAATGACAAGGAAACGTACGATTATCTGAAGAAGCAGATTTTCCTGCTTCGTCAGGCGTCGATTTCCACTATTGACGCGTTCTGCCTTCGTATGATAAAAGAAAACGCGGAGGCGTTCGATCTTCCGCTGAACTTTACGATTGCGGATAACGCGAGAAAGGCGACGCTTCAGTCGCAGGCGCTGAAGGCGGCGCTGGAGGAACTTTACAGTGACAGCTTCTCCAACGCCGAGCGCGACGCGCTGTTTTTCACGTTCAGCTTTGAGAACGACGAAAATCTCGGGAAAGCGGTACTTTCTATTGCCGACAAGCTCTCGTGCTATCCGGAGCCCGAGAAATGGATGGAAGAAGCGCTTGATGTTTACAAGGATATGAATTCTCTTGAGGCAAACTTTTCGGGGCTGCTTGACGACTCCTTGGAGTTTTGCGTAAGCCGCTTGAAATATTCCGTTGCGAAATACTCCGACGAGAATGTTTTAGAGGGGCTTCGCAGGGAAGTCGCCGATAAGCGCGCCGAGCTCAAAGGCAAGAAGAACGCGTCGCTTGACACCATGGAGGATACGGTAATTCCGGGGCTGAAGAAATATATCGAAGCCGAAGAAAACCGCGCCGCGATGGCAGAAAAGGACTTTAAGGCGTACAAAAGCAGCAGGTCGATAAAGAGTCTCTCAGAGCTTACGGCTAACCTTGAGAATAACACCAAAAAACTGCCTGACCGCTATCCTAATCATGGCAAGACTTATGAAAACAAGAAGCTGATTACCAAAATTGCGAACGAAGTTAAAGACGCTGTTGATGCTCTGCTTGAGTTTAAGATTGACTTTGACGAGGAGCAGCGCGAGCTCGGCTTTACGCGAAACGCGCTGGAGACGTTCTTTAAGCTGCTGAATATCTACCGCGAGAACTACAGGCTTGAAAAGCGGAACGCGGGCTGTCTTGACTTTTCGGACTGCACGCAGGAGCTTTACGGAAAGCTGTCGGAAAACGGCGGCGACAACGATTTTCGGCGGCAGCTCTCCAAAAGATTCAGCTGCGTTATCGTTGATGAGTTCCAGGACTGCAACAAAATTCAGTCGAGTGTTTTCGAGCTTCTGGGCGAGG
>JAIDPG010000118.1 GCA_029062865.1 Oscillospiraceae bacterium | reverse complement strand
TTGGTCTAAAGCGCACGATTGGAAATCGTGTAACGGCTAATACCCGTTCAAGGGTTCGAATCCCTTTCTTTCCGCCAGTAACACAAAAAATCGCCCTCGCAAAGCGAGGGCATTTTTTTGTGTTACGCCAACGGCTTCGAGCTGCGCCTTCAGCTTGCTCTCAGCTCGTTGTCAGCATTGTTTTTGCTTCGCGGACTGTCGTCCGCGATTCCGCTTCGCGGAACCGCAAAAACAACGCGGTGTTGACTTCACCGTCGATAGGTTGATTTTTTTCAAAAATCTTTTTGGTAACAATGTTACAGTCAGCAAAAATCCCCTCGCTTAGTCGGGTATCGATGTAGAAGCTTTTAAAATCGTTACAGACAGTCGGCAGGATATGCACAAAACAAGAGTTGCGGCATCGCCAAATCGGTGCTGCCGCAATTCTTCATTAATATAGTATATAGCATGACTTTTTCTATTGAATATACTGCCGTAAGCCTATTTCAACCCTTCAATTCCCTTGCAAATCAACTTCACAGCAATCTCTATCATCTCATCAAGCGGTATCTGCTTTTTATCGGCTACCCATTGCTTGTAGATCGAAAGCGTACTTTGCGAAACGAACGTCATAATAATATTCTGCAAATACGGATCTTCGGCGGCTTCCTTGTCGTTTTTCCACGTCTGCGTCATTATATCCGAAGTAATGCGGCGGCTTATGTAGTGATAGCTGCCGCTGCACGTTATACGTTCGCCAAGCTCGCCGAGTTCTTCCTGCGATAAGAAAAATTCCCGCGTTATCTTGTCAATATCATTCGGACGCTTTAGGTCTTGTGTACGTTTTATGAAGCTTTGAGCCATTTCGTTCTGCATTTCAAGCAGAAGATCGTCAAGGGAATCGTAGTGCAGATAAAATGTCTTGCGGTTTATCATTGCGCGCTCGGTCAGTTCCTTAACTGTGATCTGCTCAAATTCCATTTCACAGATCATTTCCTCAAACGTCTTGCGGATGAATGCCTTTGTACGTTTTGCTCTTAAATCGTCCTTTTTACCGCTCATAATGTTCTCCTTTTATGTGAAAATCGAACCAAAAATTCTTCTTCCACTATATTATAATACATTTAAAGGAAATATGCAACCAGTGTGGTGTAATTATTTTTGCCCCATTTTATCCACTCGTGTGGCGTAAACTCCTTAGCTTGCAAAAATGGTGTTGCGTTTTTTAAATAATCGGTTTATAATAAATTCATTGAGAAAGCAAAATGCTTGATATTTTTTGGAGGAATAATTATGGAACAGACTTTTATCACATTGAACAACGGAGCAAAAATACCGCAGTTCGGCATGGGAGTTTTCATGGTTCCCGACGGTGAGGAAACCAAAAAGGCTTGCCTTGACGCGCTGAAAATGGGCTACCGTCATATCGACACTGCTCACGCTTATCAGAACGAGCGCAGCGTTGGCGAAGCTGTCTGCGAGAGCGGCATTGACTGAAAGGAAATATGGGTAACATCAAAGCTATGGCCGAGCGAATACGGCGAAGGCAAGACTGCGGCGGCTATTGACAAAATGCTTGATCGTTTGGGTCTTGAATACATTGATCTTCTGCTGCTTCATCAGCAGGTCGGCGAATATATGGGCGCATGGCGCGATATGGAAAAGGCTGTCGAGCAAGGCAAAGTACGCGGTATCGGTCTCAGCAACTTCGAGAGCGAGCGCCTCGAAGAAGTTTGCACCGCCGCAAAGATCAAGCCCGCGGCATTGCAAGTTGAGTGCCACCCTTATTATCAGCAAGCCGATCTGAAAAAGAGAATTGCACCATACGGCACGGCTATTGAGGCTTGGTATCCGATAGGTCACGGCGATGCTGGATTGATCAACGAGCCGATCTTCACCGAGCTTGCAAAAAAGTACAACAAGACCAACGTGCAGATCATTCTCCGCTGGCATATCCAAGAGGGCAATGTTATTTTCCCGAAGTCCACAAATCCGCAGCACATCAAGGATAATTTTGATATTTTCGATTTTGAGCTTACCACCGATGAAATGGAAAAGATCAAGGCGGTCGATAAAAATCTCCGTTTCTTTAATGCTACTCTTGAACAGCAGGAAGCGCAGTTTACGAATTGGGCTCCGGCAGATTGACAAACGAGGTGCGGAATGAAAAAATTATTTGCACTGATTTTAAGCGTAATAATCTGTTTAACGTTTATAGGATGCAGCAATAACGGTAACACCTCCGATAGTTCTTCGAGTAAATCCGTTAACAGCGGAGCAGAAACTAATTCACAAAACAGCTCCGATAATCAATCAGTTGAGTCTGCGAACGGCAGTTCGGATTTTGATCTGGAGAATGGTACGGTTAAATTGAACAGCGGATATGAAATGCCGATTCTTGGTATAGGAACATTCCGTCTGTCCGACAGCGAGGCTGAAAACTCTGTTTATTGGGCACTGCGTGACGGCTACCGTCTGATCGACACGGCGCGTATCTATGGAAATGAAACGGGCGTTGGCAGAGGTATCCGCAGAGCGATAAGCGACGGATTTGTAACGCGTGAGGAGATCTTCGTCACAACCAAAATGTGGACTTCAGATTTTGACAACGGTGCTGCGGCAATAGACGCTTCACTTGAAAGATTGGGACTTGATTATATTGATCTGATGATACTTCACCATTCACAACCGAGTAATGATGTTCAGGCATATCAGTCAATGGAACAGGCGGTTCGCGACGGAAAATTAAAGTCAATAGGCTTATCAAATTTTTACGAGCCGGAGGATTTTGACAGGCTTGTAAATGCCACGGAAATCACTCCTGCGCTGCTTCAAAATGAAACCCATCCCTACCACCAAAGCGGTGTGATGAAAGAGCATCTCAAGCAGTACGGTACGGTTATGGAATCGTGGTTTCCGCTTGGCGGGCGCGGAAATACGCAAACGCTGTTCAATGATGAAACAATATCGGGAATAGCTGCCGCTCATGGGAAAACCTCTGCGCAGGTAATTCTCCGCTGGCATTTGCAGGCGGGAAACATTGCGATCCCCGGATCAAGCAATGAGGCGCATATTCAAGAGAATTACGAAATATTCGACTT
This sequence comes from Oscillospiraceae bacterium, assembly GCA_029062865.1. GTDB lineage: Bacteria > Bacillota > Clostridia > Oscillospirales > Ruminococcaceae > CAG-115. The sequence continues at coordinate 1,552 of JAIDPG010000118.1, read as the reverse complement.
TGAACTTAATTCCAATGAAATGGAACAGATGACAGCGCTTGAACGTGATGAACGTTTTGCGAGCTATTGATGGAGGTAAGTAATCGTAAAAAAAATGTTTTCGGTTTTGACGAGTGTATTTCTGGCATTATCGCTTACTGCTTGCAGCGGCAATTCCGCAGGCGGCGGATCGAACTCGGATAATTCAACAAATCAAAGTGCTTTAAACAGCATCTCCGATAACACAACAAGCAACAGTACCAGCGAATCCGTAAGCTCATCGGTTACGGAGAGCAATTCAGCGAACTCCTCTAAACCCTCCGGCTCTGACATCATCGACAATTCGACAATTTCTGAAAGTGTTCCCGAAGTGCCTTCGGATTCGGAAAAATCGAATATTTTAGTGGCGTATTTTTCGCTTGCCGATGAGCAGTATGAGGTAGGCGTTATCGAAAAGGGAAACACCGAGATCATTGCCGAGATAATTGCGGAAAAGACGGGTGCCGATCTGTTCAAGATAACCGCGACTACCGAATATCCGACAACCTACAACGGACTTCTCGACATATCCCGCAAGGAAGAAAATGCCCCGCCGCAGCTTGCCGAAACGGTAACAAAATTGGTGGATTATGATACGGTGTTTATCGGTTATCCAATATGGTGGGGCAATTTGCCGACAATAGTAAAAGTATTTCTTGAAAGTCACGATTTTTCAGGCAAAACGGTGATCCCGTTCTGTACTCATGCCGGAAGCGGTCTTTCGGGAACTCAAAAAAGCGTTCAGAGCTTATGTTCCGGTGCGGAAGTGAAAAACGGACTTGCCGTAAGAGGTTCAACGGCGCAGAACGACAGCGCGGCTTCCGAAAAAGCTGTTGCGGATTGGTTAGCGGAGCTTGGGATAAATGGCTGATAAAAATTTATGTGTAAACTGCGGAAAATGCGCTGCGGGCTGCCCCGCTCGGATAGACGTCCCAAAGTATATCCAAGCTTATCAAATGGGATTATATTACGATAATATCATATCGGACGGAAAGCCTATTGACTGTATTGAGTGCGGGTATTGTTCGCTGCGCTGTCCGCAGAGGATTAATGCTTTGGCAATCCTCAGAGAACTTGCAATGCGCGATTGTGTAAAATATTCGATGGAGGCGATTTTGTGAAAACGAGAAAGATCGGCAATTTGACGGTTTCGAAAATTGGAATGGGATGTATGGCTTTTTCACACGGCTACGGGCAGATACCGCCCGAACAGTACAGCATTGAAGCTATACAAAATGCGTATGAGCATGGCTGTACTTTTTTCGATACGGCGGAGGTCTACAGCCCGAATTTATTGGGGTTCGGGCACAACGAGCGCATTGTCGGAAAAGCGCTGCGTGATGTCCGTCAAAACGTTGTATTGGCGACGAAGCTGTTTGTGAATTCCTCGGAGGTACGGAGCGACGGTTCGGTTTATGGTGCGGTTCGGCGGCATCTCGAATCGTCAATGGAGCGTTTGAAAACCGATAGCGTTGACTTGTATTATCTGCACAGAACGAGCGGCGGAATTCGTATTCAAGATATAGCCTGTCTA
>JAIDPG010000117.1 GCA_029062865.1 Oscillospiraceae bacterium | reverse complement strand
CCTAGCTGGCGGTGTTATGCTCGGGTTTCTGTCGAAGTTCGCGTGCCGTAATTCAGAGAAAACGCTTTACGACGAGGCGCTTGGCATCTTCGCGGAGCTTGAGGACATCGAACTGGAGCTAGAAGAGCTCCACGACAAAATAGATATGGGCGACTGCTCCGACGAGACGATTGCAAGGCAGACGGCGCTTCAGGAACGCTTCGATCGCGACGGCGGGCTTACCTACAAAAGCCGCACAGCCTCGGCGCTTTCGGGGCTTGGGTTTTCGGAAAGCGACTTTAAGCTGAAGGTCAGCGTGTTGAGCGGCGGGCAGCGCAGCAAGCTCCAGCTCGCGAAGCTGCTGCTTTCGGACGCCGATCTGCTGCTGCTCGACGAGCCGACAAACCACCTCGACATTCAGTCCGTCGAGTGGCTGGAGCGCTTCCTCACCGACTATCGCGGCGCGTATATCGTCATCTCCCATGACCGTTATTTCCTTGATAAGGTAACGGAGCGCACGTTGGATCTCGAAAACCGCCGCATCCGCGACTACAAGGGCAACTACACGCGCTTTCTTGAGCTGAAAGCGGAGGATCTCGAGCGGCGGCGGAAGGTTTATGATTCGACCGTCAAGGAGATAAAGCGCATTGAGGGGATAATCGACCAGCAAAAGCGCTGGAATCAGGCGCATAATTACGTTACGATAGCGAGCAAGCAGAAGTCTATTGACCGCCTGGAGGAAACGCTCGAGCGCCCGGAGGACGCTCCCGAGGCGATAAAGTTCGCGTTCAAGGCGGCGGACGGCTGCGGCAACGACGTTCTCACAGCAAGCAATATCTCGCTCGGGTTTGACGGAAAACAGCTGTTCCGCGGCGTGAATATCGAGATAAAGAAAGGCGAGCGAGTGTTCCTCATAGGCGACAACGGCTGCGGGAAAACGTCGCTGTTTAAGGTCCTCACGGGGCAATACAAAGCCGACAGCGGTGATTTCAAGCTCGGAACGCGCGTTCAAGTCGGCTATTTCGACCAGGCGCAGCGCGGGCTTACGGAAACGAAATCCGCGCTTGACGAGGTGTGGGACGCGTATCCGAAAATGACGGAAACCGCAGTGAGAACCGCCCTCGCGGCGTTCCTGTTCAAGGGCGACGATATCTACAAGCAGATCTCGGAGCTTTCGGGCGGCGAGCGTGCAAGGATCGCGCTGCTGAAGCTGATGCTGTCCGGAGCGAATTTCCTACTCCTCGACGAGCCGACAAACCATCTTGACATCACGTCCTGCGAGGCGCTTGAAAACGCGCTGCTTGGCTACAACGGCACGCTGTTTATCATCTCGCATGACCGTTATCTGATAAACAAGCTCGCGAGCAGATTGTATAAACTCTCCGAAAGCGGCGCGGCGGGTTATCTCGGGAACTATGATTTTTATCTTGAAAAATCCCAAGCGCCTGCAAGCGAAATCCACGAGAAGCCCAAAAAATCGGAGCAGGCGCTTGACTATAAACAGCGTAAGGAGCGCGAAAGCGAGCGCCGCAAGCTCGGCACAAGAATAGAACGCGCCGAGCGCCGCATTGAGGAGCTTGACGAGCTGATAAGCTCCAAAACCGACGAGCTTTCAAGTCTTTCTGATTACCAAATGGCAATGGAGCTCTCCGAGGAGATAGAGCGGCTTCGGCAGGAGCAGGAGGCGGCAATGGAGGACTGGGAAACGGCTTCCGCCGCGCTTGAAGCGATGAACAAGGAAACGGGAGGGTCAAATGACTAAGCAAATACGAGCGTATCTCGAGCTGCTGGAGCGTTTTTTCAGAGCCGAGCACACCGAGGAGGAAACCGAGCAGTTTTGCGCGGAGCTTTTGCGCCGCATTAAATTCTATCAGCACGAGCGGCTTATTCATCTGATAGTAACGATGTCGGTAGGAGTGTTTTTTATGCTGTCGCTTATTCTCTACCTTTCGCAGAGCGGCGCGGGTCTGCTGATACTTACCGTGATGTTCTTGGCGCTGCTGGCGGCGTACTTAAAGCATTATTATTTCCTCGAGAATTCCGTCCAGAAGATGTACCTTTATTACTATCAAATCGGGGAGAGCGTAACCGAGAAATACTGAGTTATTCCGTTTTCCCCGCCGGAGGCGGAGAAAACGGAAAAGAAATATGTTCAGAAAATCCTTACTTTTTAAGGTGATTTTATGTGGCTTATTGCGGCGTGCGCTTCGTCGGTTTTCGCGGGGCTTACCTCGATACTCGCGAAGTGCGGGATAAAGAAAACCGACTCCGATGTTGCGACGGCTCTGCGAACGATTGTCGTGCTGATCTTCACGTGGATCATGGTTTTTGTCGTCGGTTCGGCGGGGACTATCGCGCAAATCGAAGCCAAATCGCTGATTTTCCTGATGTTGTCGGGGCTCGCGACAGGCGCTTCGTGGATATGCTATTTCAAGGCGCTCTCGATAGGCGACATCAACAAGGTCGTGCCGATCGACAAATCGAGCACGGTTTTGACGGTGCTGCTTGCGATCATTCTGTTCGGAGAGACTGAAAACCTTGCCGTCAAGCTTGTCGGCACGGTGGCGCTCGCCGCGGGAATTTTCCTGATGATAGAGAAGAAGCAATCCGAAAATCAAGCGACAGGGAAATCGTGGGTATTTTACGCGGTGCTGTCGGCGGTTTTCGCGGCGCTTACGTCAATTCTCGCGAAGATCGGTATCTCCGGCGTTGAAAGCAGCCTCGGCACGGCGCTCCGCACGGGAGTGGTGCTTGTAATGGCATGGTGCGTCGTTTTCATCAAGGGCAAGCAAAAGCAGCTAAAAACGATCGACAAGCGCGAAACTGTTTTCATCGGCTTGTCGGGACTGGCGACGGGCGCTTCGTGGCTTTGCTATTATTACGCGGTGCAAAACGGCGTTGTAAGCGTCGTCGTGCCGATAGACAAGCTGAGCATCGTAATTACCGTGCTGTTTTCATACATTGTTTTCAAAGAAAGACTGAGCGTAAAGGCGTTTGTCGGGCTTTCACTGATGATCGCGGGTACGCTGCTGATGGCGATCATGGCTTAACAAAAAGAAAAATGCAATATTTACAAAAACACTTGACTTTTTTCCAGAAATGGATATAATAACCATCAAGTGGCGTATGCTACTTGTTAGTCTTAAAGC
>JAIDPG010000116.1 GCA_029062865.1 Oscillospiraceae bacterium | reverse complement strand
ATAAAATATTCCGTAAAGAGTAACAGCGCCGTAGTCGAACATCTGCTGTTCATATTCCTTTTTGGGAAGCCCGCTCCATTCGGAAAAATATTGCGCGTTCCGCAGAATAATATCGACCTTATTATCTGTCAGATGTCCGTCTCGTTCGCCGTTTTTCGCGATCCCAAGCAGCGCGTCATACCAGCCGTCCTCCGAAAGCTCCACCCAGCCTTCGGGCTTCTCGCCGTCATTTCTGCCGACGCTTTGCGAGCGGCGTTTCCCATCGCGGTCGATCACCATAATGCTCTGATGCCTGCCCCACGCGTAATTCTCGTGCACTTTGATCATCATTATCTCTGGGAGCTGCGAAATGTCGGCGGATTCTATGATTTCCGTTCCATCATCGCAGGCCGTGAACGCGAAAGTCAATAGCAGCGTCAATAAAACAATCAGAACCCTTTTCATTTTATTACTCCGTTTCGCCTATCAGATTGTTCTCGACCACCCGCAGCAACTTAACTTGGACAAACTCGCCCACGCGCGGCTTTTTATCGCCCGGCGCGGTAAAGTAGATCATTCCGTCGATCTCCGGCGCGAACATCGCCGAACGCCCGAAATAATGCTCAAGATACCTGTCGTAGCCCTCAACGACCACCTCCTGCGTCTGCCCTATCATCGCTTCGTAGAGCGCCGCGACGCGCGTGTCCTGCTGCTCCTCCAAGATCTCCTTGCGATGCTCGCGCTCGTCCTCGTCAACTTGATTGGAGAAACCCGCCGCGGGCGTGCCCTCCTCCTCGGAGAACGAAAAGCAGCCCATACGCTCGAACTTCATCTCCTCGGCGAACTCGCCGAGGCGGTTGAACTGCTCCTCGGTCTCGCCCGGGAAGCCCGTAATGAACGTTGTTCTGAGCGTAATTCCGGGGATTTTTTCGCGGAGTTTTTTGATAAGCGAACGCAAGCTCTCCTCATCGCCTTTGCGGTTCATTCGTTTAAGAATTTCCCCGTCGCAATGCTGAATGGGGATATCAAGATATTTTACGATTTTCTCCTCGCTTGCGATAACGTCAATAAGCTCGTCCGTAACGCGCTCCGGATATGCGTAGAGAATTCTTATCCATTTGAGCTTTTCTATCTTGCAAAGCTCTTTGAGGAGCTTGGGAAGGCGCAATTCTTGATACAGATCAAGACCGTAGCGCGTCGTGTCCTGCGCGATAATTACAAGCTCGCGAACGCCGCACTCGGCAAGACCTCTCGCTTCCTCGACGATATTCTCAAGCGGACGGCTTCTGTATCTGCCTCTGATTTGCGGGATAGCGCAGTACGAGCAGCAGTTGTCGCAGCCGTCGGCAATGCGGAGATACGCGTAGTGCGGCAGGGTCGTGAGAATTCTGTCGCCCTCCATTTGGTGGCCTTCTTTCGTTCCGTACCGCGCGATTTGGGTGTCGCTTTGGCGCATTTCATCGATAATCTCCGCGATATGGTGATTTTTTCCGATACCTACGACAGCGTCCACCTCGGGGTACTCCTTTTCAAACTCCTCGCGGTAGCGCTCGCTAAGGCAGCCCGTGACGACGATTTTCTTTATCGTGCCCTCGTTTTTCAGCGTGATAAGCTCGTTCAGCCACTCGATTGCCTCTTCCTTTGCCGCCGTGATGAAGCCGCAGGTGTTCAGAATAGTAATGTCCGACAGCCCGGGCTCTTCAACAAATGTGCAGCCGCGCTCGGCGAGATGCGCCATCATCAGCTCCGCGTCGACCTGATTCTTCGCGCAGCCGAGGCTTACTACTGCGATTTTGGTTAGTTTATCCATAATGTTGCCTTTCTTTGTTTTTCATACGCTGACTTGCTCGATCGCCTGTTTGATCTCGTCAAACCCAAACCCCCGCCGCGCCAACGCCGCTATCACTTTCTGCCGCTCCTTGTAGTCGCCGAGCTTGTTCGCGTATTTCCGCTCGATTCTCTCCAGCCGCTCCCCGCTTACGTCCTCGTCGGGACTCCGTGCCAGAGCTTCTTCGGCGAGTTCCCTTTCCAGCCCGCGGCGCAGCATTTCCTGCCGGGCTCTGCGCTTGCCGAATTTCTTGCGCTTAATCAGATACTCCGCAAGCTTCCCGGCATATTTCTCGTCGTTGATGTAGCCGAGCTGCCGGACATACTCCGCGGCGTCTTCCGCTACCTCTTCGCCGTAGGTTTTCGTGAGCTTCTGCGTGAGCTCCGCAAGGCACATATCGCGCTCTCCCAAGAGATACAGCGCGCGGTTTTTCGCCTTTCGCAGAACATCCGCGCTTCTGATCTTCGCGAGCTCCTCCCGCGTGAGCTCCTGCCCTTTTTCAAGCCGAAACTCCGCAACTATGCTTGCGTTTATGTAATAACGCGCTTCGCCGAGCTCAATTTTCCACGTGTCGCCCTTATGCTCGCAGAGCTCCGTAATTTGCATTACTCAACGTCCTCCGTCGAAAACTCCGCGAAGTCGTCATCGCCGCCCTTTTTCGCCTTTGCGTCGCTCTTCTTGGAGGTTTTCTCGGCTTTATCCTCGGCCGTTGCTTCGGGCTTCTCTTCGTCTTCGAGCTCTTCGGGAATTAAATCGGAATTCTTCGCAAACACTTCACGAACCTTCTGCTCGATCTCGTCGCAGAGCTCGGGGTTTTCCTTCAGGAAGTCGCGGACCTTGTCCTTGCCCTGACCGATCTTCATATCGTCATAGCTGAACCACGAGCCGCTTTTCTTTACGATGTCGAACTCCACCGCGCAGTCGATTATCTCGCCGAGCTTGGAGATGCCCTCGCCGAACAGCATATCGAACTCCGCGGTCTTGAACGGCGGCGCGACTTTATTCTTTACGACCTTGCACTTCGTGCGGTTGCCGATTACCTCCGTGCCGTTTTTCAGCGGCTCGCCCTTGCGCACGTCAATTCTCACCGAGGCGTAATATTTCAACGCGCGCCCGCCGGGAGTCGTCTCGGGGTTGCCGTACAGCACGCCTATCTTCTCTCGTATCTGGTTGATAAAAATGCACACGCACTTGGTCTTGCTTACCACCGCCGTAAGCTTGCGCATCGCCTGGCTCATAAGCCTTGCCTGAACGCCCACCTGCGCCTGACCCATATCGCCGTCTATCTCCGCCTGAGTCGCCATTGCCGCAACGGAGTCCAGCACTACAATATCGATAGCGCCCGAACGCACAAGCGTTTCGATTATCTCAAGCGCCTGCTCGCCGGTGTCGGGCTGGGAAACGAGAAGCTCATCGGTCTTTACGCCGATATTCTTAGCATACACGGGGTCAAGCGCGTGCTCTACGTCGATAAACGCCGCGTAGCCGCCCGCCTTTTGCGCCTCCGCTATCGCGTGCAGCGCAAGCGTCGTCTTGCCTGAGCTCTCCGCGCCGTACACCTCGATAATTCTGCCCTTGGGCAGCCCGCCGATACCGAGCGCCAGATCGAGCATAAGAGAGCCCGTCGACGAATGCTCAACATTCAAGTCCACGGATTCGCCGAGATACATTATAGTGCCATCGCCATAGCGCTTGCCTATCTGGCTTATCGCTATATCAAGCACCTTCTTTTTATCGATTTTGGTGACGGGAGCAGCCTCGACGACTTCCTTTTCAACCGCCTTCTTCTTTGACATTGCCATTTTCACATACCTCCGTGTTAGAATTTAATTTACTTTTCTGTGTTTTCAGTGCGTCTTTGGGTTTGAGGGTGAGCTCGCCGCTGTTAGAGGCAAGAGGGTGTTTGCATCGGGGAAGGTTCCTTGCCTCTTCTGTTTGCTTCTTGCCTCTTGCTTCTATTCTCTGGTAGCGTAAACCACTCTTATAATGCCGTTTGCGTCGGGTTTTGTCTGCGGGTTTAAGCCGCTTTTTCGGAACAGCTCGCTGACGGCTTCTTCCTGCCCCTTGCCTATTTCCAACGCCAGCATCCCGCCGTTGTGCAGCCTTGGCGCGTAAATCGGAATGAGCTTTCTATAGAAATCCAGACCGTCCTCGCCGCCGAACAGCGCCGACTCGGGCTCGTGCCTCACTTCCCGCTGAAGATTTCGCATATCCTCGCCCGTGAGATACGGCGGGTTGCAGACAATGAGATCAAAGCCGCTATATGGTATAT
>JAIDPG010000115.1 GCA_029062865.1 Oscillospiraceae bacterium | reverse complement strand
GATCCACACCTATCGGATACGCGAATGGGCAGCGATAATGACGGTGCGCTTCGTGATCTGACCGAAAATTGTCACTAAAAAGCGCCGGAAAATACTCAAAATTTGTTGAAAAGGCAGAACTGTCCGCAATCTCTTGACAAAACGGACGCAATGTGATAAAATATCATTTGTGATACGGACAGCGGCTCGTTCGCTTTACCGTGGTAAACAGATAGCAGAATGAAATGAAAGGACGACTATTACTATGAAGAAGAAAATACTTTCCGTGCTTATGGGCGCGGTGATGTGCCTGGGACTTTGCGGCTGCGGCGACACCAAAAGCGGCTCCTCGGGCGGTGATGATTGGAATTACATAAGCGGCAAGGGCGAGCTTATCGTGGGAGTTACTCAAAATGTTCCCATGAACTATAAGGACGACGCTGGCAAGTGGATCGGCTTTGAGACCGAGTTCACCGAGGCGGTATGCGAAAAGCTCGGCGTTAAGCCAAAGTTCCAGGAGATCGAGTGGTCGAAGAAGGAGTTCGAGCTGAACGCGAAGACCATTGACCTTATATGGAACGGTCTTACCGTTACCGAGGAGAGAAAGGAAAATATGCTGTTCACCAAGTCCTACCTGAAGAACAAGCAGGCTACCGTCGTAAAGGCAGAGAACGCCGGCAAGTACCCCACTACCGCTGAAATGGCAAACATTACCATTGCGTTTGAGGGCGGCTCCGCGGGAGAGGACGTTATTAAGGAGGACGAAGCGCTCAAGGGCTGCACGCCGGTATCCAATGAGGCTCAGAAGGACGCGCTGCTTGAGGTAAAGAGCGGCACCGCAGACGCTTGCATCATCGACTTTACAATGGCTAAGGCGGCTACCGCCGAAGGGTCCGATTTCGCCGATCTGAAGGTTCTTGAGAATATTCAGAACACCGATGAGGAGTACGCTATCGGCGCGCGCCTCGGCGATACCGAAACCGTCGCAAAGATCAATGCGGCTATAGACGAGCTGGCAGCCGAAGGCAAGCTGCTCGAGATCGCGAAGAAGTACAATCTCGAGGACGCTCTGCTGATAGGCAGATAATCACGATATTTGAAAATCAACACGGCACGGGAAGCGGTTTGCTCTCGCGCCGTGCTTTAATTAAAAGAGGAATGATCAAATGAGTTTTTTGGACGTTACACGCCAGCTTGCGGACGGCTTTGGCATTACGGTGCTGATCTTCGGAATAACGCTCGCCGCGTCGCTGCCGCTGGGACTTATCATAACATTCGGCTCTATGTCGAAGATCCCGCCGATAAAGTGGATAACAAAGGCGTTTGTGTGGGTTATCCGCGGAACTCCGCTTATGCTGCAGATAATACTTATTTTCTACGGCCCGGGACTGCTTAATTGGGATATCAAGCTGCCGAGGCTCACGGCGGTGTTGGTCGCGTTTATAATCAACTATTCGTGCTATTTCTCGGAGATATACCGCGGCGGCATCGAAAGCATTTCCAAGGGACAGTATGAAGCGGGACAGGTGCTCGGAATGACGAAAACGCAGATCTTCTTCAAGATCGTGCTGTTTCAGGTGATAAAGCGCATTGTGCCGCCTATGGGCAATGAGATAATCACGCTTGTCAAGGACACCTCTCTGGCGCGCGTAATTGCCGTAACAGAGCTTGTAAAGGCAGCGGAGAACATCATCACGGTTAAGGGTCTTATCTGGCCGCTGTTCTATGTCGGGGCGTTCTATCTGTTATTCTCGGCGGTGCTTACCGTGCTGTTGAACGTTGCTGAAAAGAAGATGAACTATTACACTGCTTGACGGAGGATCAAAATGAGTTTTCTTGAAGTAAAAAACATATACAAATCCTTCGGCAAGACCGAGGTATTAAAGGGCATCGACTTCTCGATGGAGAAAGGCGAGGTGCTTGCGATAATCGGCAGCTCGGGCAGCGGCAAGACCACTCTGCTGCGCTGTATGAACTTCCTCGAGACCCCCGATACGGGCACGATATCCGTCAACGGGAACGTGTTGTTCAGTTCGGACGAGACACCCTATTCCGACGCGGAAAAGCGCGAAAAGCGGCTGCATTTCGGGCTGGTATTTCAGCAGTTCAATCTGTTTCCGCAGTATAACGTATTAAAGAACGTATCGCTTGCTCCCGAGCTTCGGCAGCTTAAAGGCAAAAAGCTCTCCAAAGCCGAAAAAAAGGAGATCATTAAGCAGATCGACGAAAACTCGCGCCGTCTGCTCGGCACGGTGGGATTGTCCGAAAAGGTAAACAATTACCCCTGCGAGCTTTCGGGCGGACAGCAACAGCGCGTCGCGATAGCACGGGCACTTGCGCTGAACCCCGATATTCTCTGCTTTGACGAACCGACCTCCGCTCTTGACCCGGAGCTTACCGGAGAAGTCCTGCGCGTTATCCGTGAGTTGAAAACTTCCGACCGCACAATGATCGTGGTTACGCACGAGATGAACTTCGCGCGCGGGGTTGCCGACAAGGTCATCTTTATGGCAGACGGAGTTATTGAGGAATACGGCACGCCCGACGAGGTTTTCGGCGCGCCGAAGAGCGAAAAGACCAAGAGCTTTCTGGAAAAGTCGCTGGAAAATCCGTAGATCTCATTACGTTTCACAGAAAATTGCGTGGTCGAACTTTTTCGTTTCGTTTCATAAATAACAAAGGGTCAAGTGTTTTTCGCTCGACCCTTAAAAACTTCTATTTTGCACGCACCCTTTTCACTCGACCACACAATTCTTTTATACCGTACGCACCATAAAGCGAGCCTCGCTGGTATTTCGTTACAAAGAGAAGGCCTTTTTCATCAGAAGAAAAGGCCTTTTTTCAATCTTTACTGCGTTTTCCGTATACTTACGGTGCGTTAATTGGTAGAATATTTCGTTATTGCCCTACGATCGGTTCGTGCCGCTTTGCGGCTTGCTCTCGGCTCTTTTGCGGCGTTGACCCGCTTCAATAGGCGGTTTTGTTTCAGATCCTTTCGGTAACGATGCCACAATTTGAAGCAAGAGGTAAGGTCAGCGCGGGTCTTTCCCCTTGCTTCTATCGGTACCCTGCCGCGTCTATCCTGCCGCCTCTTCGTTTAGTACAAATTCAAGCATTTTAAACGCGGCGGTTTTCTTTGCGTCTTTTTTGGAGGAGGACTCCGCTTCGAAATAAGTATCATATTCTTCGATAATACACTCGCACGTCCAAACGGGGTTTCCGTTGTTGTCATAACGTTGCTCAAACTCGTAAGTCGGGACAGAAAAATATCCTCGCCTTGCCAAAATCTCCAGTTGATTTATCGCGTCGGCTTTGCTCGGCTCGCCGATTTCGTCTTTTATCGAAAAAAGCATGTCTTTCCCCTGCAAGTACTTATACGCAACCTCGCAAACCGCCATTCTCGCTTCTCTTTTTGATGCGCCAAATCCACGGAAAATAGGCAATGAATCTGACAATTTCAACAGACAGTGATGATTCAATTTTGAATAATCGTTACTATTGAACGGGATATCCTGTGAAACACCTTCAAAGTCAGTGTACCAAGTTGAGGTGTAAGAAGCCTCTTTATATTTATACAAAGGTATTACACCTTTTCGGGCTTCCCATTCTTGAATAAGGCGCACATAATTGGTTTCGGAATCATCCAGCAGGAAAGTATCGGGTTCAAGCATAACCTCAACTACCGACTGAATTATCTCTAGATTCCAATCGGAATCAATCGCGACCGCGCCAATTATTGCTTCAAACAAATCCTCCTTTACGGACGGAGAGCTTTGCGCATTGTTTTGAATATCGCTGTTTCCCATAACAAGAAACTCCGCGAAACCGAGCTCGTCCAATCTTCGGGCAAGGGTCTTCTTTTCTACCATTCGGCTTTTGAGGCTCGTCAGCCTTCCCTCTTTATAACGGCAATCAAACTCGCCTTGCTTGTTTTTGCGGCCGAATTTTTCCGCGAGAAGCCGCACCACCGCGAAATCAAGAGCCTTGTCTCCGATAAATTCCAAAACCTCGTTGTTTCTGCCGCCATGTTCCTCGGTGTAAGAGCGCCTCACAAACGCCTGTTTAAGCAAGGCTATGCTCTTAAACTCATATCCGATCTGCCCCTGAACCATTTTAAACGCCAATTTCTCTTCCATAATAAAAAACCTTTCGGTAAAATTTTCCAAAAGGCATAATAAGACCCGACAAAAACACTTATCCCTTAGAATAAGCGCGTCAATATCGGGCATAATCTATTAAATTTAATTCGTTGTTTTCGCTTGTTTACTCGCGCTCACTTGCATAAACGGGAATAAACCTTCAAATACAAAGCTTTAAATTTAATCTGTTACGCCTTTCAGCAATATTATTATAGCAAATTTTTTCCATTATGTCAAGCATTTTTGCGGATTATATCAAATCTAACCTCTTACCTCTGAAAATCTTACTTCTATTTTGTGCAAATCCCCATAATAACCCAGAAAAACCCGCGGTTTATTATCACTTTTACCACTTGAAAAAGTCGGCGTGATGTTGTATAATCATTCTTGACGGACAAGCTTTTTTAGAAAGGAAGGTATTATGAAAAAATCATTTTCGTTGATTATGGCGGCGGCGCTTGTTTTGACGCTGACCGCGTGCAATAATTCCGAAGAGAGCTCCGACACCGCGAGCACGACCCCTGCTTCTACCGTTTCGAGCGTTGAAGCGCCCGAGAGCTCCGCGGCTCAGGAAAGCACGGACACAACCGTTTCCGACGACCCGATCATCGTTCCCGACGATCCCAACAATCCAGCTGATCCCGATGACCCCGGCAACGGCGGCGTTGACAACAGCGACTTGGCGCTTCCCGATAACAGAGCGGGGCGCATGGTCAAGGCGGCGCTTGCCGAGGGCGAGTGGGGTGCACTGATGCTTGTGGAGGAGGACGCGATTGCGAGCGTTACGGGCGTTGACCCCGCCGATCTTGACGAGTTCGCGTGCGTAATGCCAATGATAAGCGCCGTTCCTAACGAGGTTTACTGCTTCAAACCCAAGGACGGCAAGACCGACACGGTTCGCACGGCTCTCGCTAATCTTATCACCGCGAAGCAGGAGGATCACATGATGTACCCGATGGTTGCCGCGGCGTGGGAGAACGCGGTGCTTGAAGAGGACGGCGGCTATGTCTATCTCGTGGTTCACCACGACAACGCCCAAGCGGCGGCTGATATTATGGGCGCGACAAAATAGTTAGGCGAAAAGCTATTTGCTGCCGGTTTTGGCGAGCCGGCGAGTTATATAAACACAAAAAATCCCCCACCGCACGGGGGATTTTTCCCGAATCAGAGCGTGTTACCGCCGCGGCAACATCACGGCGGCGCATAAAATTCAAGAAAGCAAGCAATGCTGCACACTCGCAGTGAAGCGAAGCGAAACGGAGAGTGTGCAGCATTGCTTGGCTAGCGCGGCGAAGCCGCGCGGTTCTTGAATTTCAAATAAAAATAAGGAGCGTATTTTATGAGCGACAAAATCCTGAACCAAGACCTGACTCAGAAATCTCCCGACCGCCCGCAAATGCTGATGGCGCAGCTGCTATTCCGCGAGAAGCCGCCGATGGCGGACGTAAACACGCTGAAAGCCGCTCTCGAAAAGCTTGTCGGAGAGACGGAGGCAGTCGGCGATAAGCCTGAAATGCCGATGTTCGCCGTGCAGAAATTCAAGGCGGTTTACAAGGACCAGCCGCAGGGAATTCCCGTGCTCGCGGACTTCCTGCTGGAC
>JAIDPG010000114.1 GCA_029062865.1 Oscillospiraceae bacterium | reverse complement strand
TTCCTTGATTTTCGGGATTATGGGCTCCGGGTCGCTTGCACGCGTGAACTTCGGCGCGATGTCCTCTAAGATCGGAGAGATCGGCTCGGGCTTCTCGAACGCCGCGGAGCTTGCCCCAAGCCCCGAGCGGTTCTTGATAAACGGCTCTTCGGGGGCTTCGTCCATTGACATTCCAACAAAGCGGAACGGGTCGAGATCCAGCTCCTCGTCGGGGTTGTCCTCCATTGAGTAATCGCCGACCACGGGAACGCCGTCCAGCGACATCGGCACGGGCTCGCTTGAAAGGTCGTCCGTCAGCATAAAATCCTCAACCTTGAGGTCTTTGCCCTTTTCGACGGATTTCTGGCGAATTCTGGTATTTTCGGTGACACCGATAGAGCTTGATTCCGTTGTGACGCTGAAGCCCGCAAGCTGCTCCGAAAGCGACTCCAGCCCGACGGGCTCGTTGTTGAACAGCGGGTCGTTGTTTCCGGAGGCAAAGCTGTCGGCTCTTGAAATATCGTCGTCGGAGAGCCCCTCGACTTCTCCGAAGCCGCCCAAGCCGCCGAATTCTCCCAAACCGCCAAAGCCGCCCGAAAACGAGTCGCCGTCAGTGTTGAACAGCGGCATTCCGCTTTCGGATGTCGGCACGTTGGTCGGCTTATTGCCGAGCAGCATTCCGCAAACATCGCAGATATTCGGGCTGCGCTGCATGTGCATTCCGCAGTTCGGGCAGAACACGAGCTTTTCCGTCGTACCGTCCGACTCGCTTGAATTCTCCCGAAGCACGACCTTCACCTGCTCCCCGCGTCCGCTATCGCTGTCTCCGCCGCCGATATACTGCGGCTTGAGCGCCTTCCCGGAGGTCTCCTCGTCAAGCCCCATAAGCTTCGGCTTGAGATCTCTTCCGCCAACGCCCGTGTCGCCGCCGATGAACTGCGGCTTCAGCGCCGCGCCGCGGTTTTCGTCGTCATCGCCGCCGCCGATATAGCGCGGCTTAAGATCCCCTTGCTGCTCCGGCTCGGGAGCAAAATACGGCATTGTGGGCGCTTCTTCCTCACGCTCCGCGCTCTCGCCGACGCCGCGCGTTTTCGGACCGCTGTCTATATTCCGCGGAGGAAGCCCGCTTTCTTCCAGCATCTCATCCGGCACGGCCATTCCACACTCCAGACAGAACGTGAACCCTCTCACCAGATTATTGCCGCATTGTTTGCACTGCATTTAGAAACCACCCTTCAGAACGCTATCTGATATTATTATACTACATTTTCCATAAAAAGTCAATTAGAAATTTAGAGGCAAGAGGTTAGAGTCTTTCCCGAAACGCGCTTTGGCTTATCTTATCGACCATAACAGCGAGAAGTATAATCCCGCGAACATACCTGCGATGCCGGCCATAATCGCGGCGGTTATCAGGCAGAGCGCAATGTGACCGCCTGTGTACTTACGCTTGCGGTCTTCCGGCTTGGCGCTTTCCACGGTGACTATCGGCGAGCTTGACACTCCCGCCGGAACGACCGTAATCGGCGCGGAAATCGGAGCTGCAGCGGGTTGAGCTATCGGAGCTGACGGCGCTGCCGGAATCGAAGCTGCTTCCGGGGCTATCGGCGTCGACGGCGCTGCCAGGATCGAAGCCGCCTCAGAGGCAATCGGCGTTGACGGCGCTGCCGGGATCGAAGCCGCCTCGGAGGCAATCGGTGTTGACGGCGCTGCCGGGATCGAAGCCGCCTCCGTGGCTATCGGCGCTGACGGCGCTGCCGGGATCGAGCTCGCCTCCGGGGCGCTCGTGTTTATCACGACGGATTTCTGCTCCGCGCCGCAAATCGGGCAGAATTTCGCGTTTTCCATTTCAGTACCGCAATTTTCACAAAACATATTCATTTTCCTTTCGATTGAATTTAGTTAGGGTAAGCGGAAAAATCCGCGTTAAATCAGCCTTTGGCGCGAATGTAATCAAACAGATACTGCTGCGCCACGCCCTCCGCGCCTTTTACGCACTCGGGGAGCCCGTCGGGGTAATACTCCGCCATAACGCGTTTTACCCAGACATCTTTGGGGAACGCGTCGAGCTTGTGGAACGCGAACAACAGCACGCAGTCTGCGACCTTATCACCAACGCCGACTATTTTCTTGAGAGCGTCGCGCGCGGGGTCGAGCGGGAGCGTGTCGATTTCGTTAAAATCCACCTCGCCGGAGTTCACGCGGGAGACCGCGTCAACGATATACCGCGCCCGAAACCCCGCCCGAAGCGGCGCGAGGTCGTCCGCGGTAATTCCGCGGAGCTTCTTCGCGGTCGGGAACGAGAAGCCGCCGTCTACGCGTTCGCCAAAGCTCTCGCAAAGCCGCCCGATTATCCCCGAAATGCGCGGAATGTTGTTGTTCTGCGAGATTATGAAGCTGATGAGCGTCTCGAACGGCTCCTGCCGCAAAATGCGAATTCCCGGAGAGTGCCCGCAAGCGGCTTTCAGAGCGTCGTCCGCGGAGAATTTCTCTATGTACGCGGAGTAATCGGTTTTCAGGTCGCAATAATTTTCCAGAAATTCCCGCGTATGCTCGCTTTCGCTGACGCTCTCCTCTCCGACCGCCGCGCCGGCAACGCGCTTTCCCTCGA
>JAIDPG010000113.1 GCA_029062865.1 Oscillospiraceae bacterium | reverse complement strand
GGATTATAACATATATTTACTAAAATGTCAAGAGATATTTGGTTATTCTTTATAAATTCGAATATAAGATATGATCAAATATCAAATTTCGATAAAAATATATTGAAAAACAGATTTTTATGTGCTATAATTTAATTATCGAAAAAATATGTGAGGTGGGTTATAATTGCGTAAGATACTTTTCACACTGACGATTTTACCGCTCTGCCTTTGCTTGTGCGGGTGTGGATTTTTTACAGTGTTAAATGAAATGAATGAGGATTATACCTCGGCTATGGAAGCTGAAACCGCGAACCGTATTGAGGGGGTAAAAGAAATAACCAATAAGCTTGGCGAACGTTATCGTGTAAAATACAAAGAGCAAATAAATAATATTCAGCCAAATCGTTTGGAGCTTGAAATAATCTCGGATGATATTTTGCTGAAATACTCGATCGAGAAATCCAAATCGGATTACAATATTCCAGAGCACGTTTTGCGATTGTTTCATGACGGCAATACTGATTATTATCTTGCAATGAGCGGCGATGAAAAT
This sequence comes from Oscillospiraceae bacterium, assembly GCA_029062865.1. Classification (GTDB taxonomy): domain Bacteria; phylum Bacillota; class Clostridia; order Oscillospirales; family Ruminococcaceae; genus CAG-115. The sequence goes on along the minus strand of JAIDPG010000113.1, from coordinate 2,451 downwards.
ATTTTGTTCACATACGACCTCAATAAGCATTACGGAAGTATGATAAACTATCACGACTATGAGGAATGGAAAAAACGAAACTGTTCCGATGAAGTCATCAAAAGTATCTGCCATGAAAACATAGAGCTTGCCGAAATATTCCGCCGCAATATAACACGCACGGACTTAATTGAAAAGTTCCGTGCGTGCGGTTATGATGATAGCTTTATTCTTAAGGTTTATGACTTCAAATCAAGTACCGAGGCAAATTCTCCTTAGAAACTTGATTAGTTAAGACAAATTCACTAAAAAACATAAAGTTGATGATATCTTGTCAATGTTCCGTTATCTCGCTTTTTCATAAAAGAAAAAGGCGGCTCGGGAGTCTTTAAATCGCCCAGATCCAGAACCATTTTTTTGCAGATATTGCAAAAATATGCTTCTATTTCGTCGTATCCCAGATCATATGGCACTACAACTATTTTTTTGATCTCCCCCTGACCGCCTTTCGGTCTCCAGACAGCTTTGCTTCTAAACCCAAATTCTAACACTCCGAGAAGCATTTCGTTGTTGCAATACGGACATTGCATATTATCTACCACCTTATATTATGATTGGCTGACGGGGTTCTCCTTAATAAACTCCTCCAGAATATTCGCCGCGTAGCGGCAAAGCTCCGGGCAAGGGCGTTTTTTGTAGTATTCGGGAGTGCGCGGCTCGGGCGCGGCGGATTCCTCCGCCTTTTCCAAGCCCAGCAGCTCACGGCAGATAATGCTTTTGTTATCCTCGCGGAATTTCGCGGCGAGGGCGCGTATCTTTTCATAGAGCGCCGTTTTTGTCGCGGTGTCCTTCGGGTCGGAGTAGCCATAAAGCGCGCTCAGAACCATAACAATCCCAGAAAACGTTCCGCACACCTCGCGCATACGTCCCATACCGCCGCCAAAGCCGCAAGATAATCTCGCGGCTCTTTTTTCATCTAAACCTAATTCCTCTGCGAAAGCAACCGTCACGGCCTGCGTGCAGTTATAGCCCTTAAGAAAATTTTCGTAGGCTATATCGCCCTTTGTTTTGACGTTCATTGCTGCTCCTTATATCTCAATGCGCTGACGCCCTGCTCTTTTTCAAAGCCAGTGCGCTCATAGTATCCGACCAAGTCGTCATGCTCCGCCAGCAGGAAAAAGTGAAAATAATCCGCGTATTTCTTCTTCATCAGCTCCAGAAGCGCAGTTCCTATCCCCTGCCCCTGATACGCGGGATCTACAAGCAGATAATGCACATAGGCGGTAAGCTCGCCGTCGTCGAGAGCGTTCGCGAGCCCGACAAGCCTGTCGCCGTCCCACGCGGTAAAAACTGCGGCTGAATTGTCCATTGCCCTTTTCAGCTTTTCGGGGAATTTGCCGCTCTCCCACTCAACGGACAGGAACAGCCGTTCAAGCTGCTCCGCGGTGAAGCCGCGCTCGTCGGTGTAGCGAATACTCATTTACAAAACTCCTCCACCGCGTCCGCTATCGGGTCGGCGGCGGTCGTTTCGGTGAGCTCCAGCATACCGCTGTCAACGAGCTTCGCGGTCTCGGGGTCTATCGGCAGCTTCGCGAGAACCTTCAAGCCGAACTTCCTCGCGATGTCGTCAATGTGGCTCTCGCCGAATACGCTGATATGCTTACCGCAGTCGGGGCACTCAAAGTAGCTCATATTCTCAACCAAGCCGATAATCGGCACATTCATCATCGTCGCCATTTTAACCGCCTTGCCGACGATCATCGAAACAAGCTCCTGCGGAGAAGTCACGACAATAATACCGTCAAGCGGTATTGACTGGAACACCGTAAGCGGCACATCGCCCGTTCCGGGAGGCATATCAACGAACATATAGTCAACATCGTCCCAGATAACGTCCGTCCAGAACTGCTTTGCCGTGCCCGCGATGATAGGACCGCGCCATATAACCGGGTCGCTTTCATCCTGAAGCAGAAGATTTACCGACATAATTTTAATGCCCTTTTTCGTGAGCACCGGGTAAAGCACTTCCTCGGTGCCCTTTGCCTTTTCAGTGATCCCAAACGCCTTCGGCACGGACGGGCCGGTAATATCTGCGTCAAGAACCGCGGTTTTAAAGCCGCGCCTGTTCATCAGAACAGCCGACAGACATGTAACCAGCGACTTCCCGACGCCGCCCTTGCCGCTTACAACTCCTATGACCTTTTTGATGTGTGACAGCTCGTGCGGCTTTTCAATAAAGCTATCGGGCTTACGCTCCGCGCAGCTTTCTCCGCAAGAACTGCAATCGTGTGTACATTCGCTCATAATATCATTTCCTTTCAGACAATATATTTTTCAAAAGCTCCGACGGTGTTTTCTTGATAGCCGCATTTTGTAAGCAGCGACCTGATAGCCTCGTTTTCGCTTTTTAAAAAGCAGTTCGATTTGTGACTTTGCTTTTGACTTGACCATTTGTCATCTCATTAGAGTATC
>JAIDPG010000112.1 GCA_029062865.1 Oscillospiraceae bacterium | reverse complement strand
TTCGCGGAGTACACGCAGGAGCAGGTCGACAGGATTTTTTTGGCGGCGGCTTCGGCGGCGAATAAGGCGAGAATTCCGCTCGCGAAAATGGCGGTCGAGGAGACCGGCATGGGTATCATGGAGGACAAGGTTATCAAGAATAACTACGCCGCCGAGCATATCTACAACGCGTATAAGGACACGAAAACCTGCGGCGTTATCGAGGAGGATCCGGCGTTCGGCGTAACGAAGATCGCCGAGCCTATCGGCGTTATCGGCGCGGTTATCCCGACGACGAACCCCACGTCCACTGCGATTTTCAAGGCGCTTATCTGCCTTAAAACGAGAAACGGAATTATCTTCAGCCCGCACCCCAGAGCTAAGAACTGCACCATCGAGGCGGCGAAGATCGTGCTTGAGGCGGCTGTCGAGGCGGGCGCGCCGGAGGGCATAATCGCGTGGATTGACGTGCCCTCGCTTGAGCTCACGAACCAGCTTATGAAGGAGGTCGACCTTATCCTCGCGACGGGCGGCCCCGGCATGGTAAAGTCGGCGTATTCGTCGGGCACACCGGCGCTCGGCGTGGGCGCGGGCAACGCGTCCGCGATCATCGACCCGTCCGCGAATATCGTCACCGCGGTAAGCTCGATCATGCACTCCAAAACGTTCGACAACGGTATGATCTGCGCAACCGAGCAGACGGTCATCGTCGACAAGTCGATCTACAGCGAGGTCAAGAAAGAATTCACAAAGAGAGGCGCGTATTTCCTTAGCGCGAAAGAAGCGCAATTGATAAGAAAAACGATGCTTATAAACGGCGCTCTTAACGCGAAGATCGTAGGTCAAAGACCCGTGACGATCGCGAAAATGGCGGGCTTTGAGGTTCCGGACGACGTGAAAGTCCTCATCGGCGAAGCGACGAGAACCGACCCCGACGAGGCGTTCGGTCACGAGAAATTAACGACCATTCTCGGAATGTACAAGTCGGACAGCTTCGACAACGCGCTTGATATCGCCGACACTCTGCTCCATAATAACGGCGGTCTCGGGCACACTTCCGTGCTCTGGATAAATCCGAGCGAGCGTGAGAAGCTGCTGAAGTTCTCGCACAGAATGAAGACCTGCCGCCTTATCGTCAACACGCCGTCGTCGCTCGGCGGTATCGGCGACCTTTACAACTTCAAGTTCGCGCCGTCGCTGACCTTGGGTTGCGGCTCGTGGGGCGGAAACTCCGTTTCGGAAAACGTCGGAGTGAAGCACCTGTTGAACATCAAAACCGTTGCCGAGAGGAGAGAGAATATGCTTTGGTTCCGCGCGCCCGAAAAGGTTTACATCAAAAAAGGCTGCCTGCCCGTAGCTCTGCGCGAGCTTAAGGACGTTATGGGCAAGAAGAGAGCGTTTATCGTTACGGACAGCTTCCTGTTCAAGAGCGGCTACATCTCGGTTATCACCGACAGACTGCAGGAAATGGGCATTACTTACACGGTATTCTCGGACGTTGAGCCCGATCCCTCGCTTAAATCCGCGGAGCTCGGTGCGGCGGCAATGCGCACGTTCGAGCCCGATGTTATAATTGCAATGGGCGGCGGCTCGGCAATGGACGCGGCAAAGATCATGTGGGTTCTCTACGAGCACCCCGACGCGGACTTCAAGGATATGGCGATGCGCTTCATCGATATCCGCAAGAGAGTTTACACGTTCCCGAAAATGGGCGAGAAGGCTTACTTTGTCGCAGTTCCTACCTCGGCGGGCACGGGCTCGGAGGTAACGCCGTTCGCGGTAATTACCGACTCGGACGAGGGCGTGAAGTACCCGCTGGCGGACTACGAGCTTCTGCCGAATATGGCTATCGTTGACCCCGATCTGATGAAAACGGGTCCGAAGAGCCTTACGTCCGCTTCGGGTATTGACGCGGTAACGCACGACCTCGAGGCGCTGGCTTCGGTTATGGCGACCGACTACACCGACGGTCTGGCTAAGCAGTCTCTGAAAGTTATTTTCGAGTACCTGCCGAGAGCGTATGACAGCGCTCCCGCGAAGGACGACCCCGGCTTTGACGACGACGAGGCTCGCGAGAAGATGGCTAACGCCGCGACAATGGCGGGTATGGCGTTCGCGAACGCGTTCCTCGGAGTTTGCCACTCGATGGCGCACAAGCTCGGCGCGTTCCACCACATTCCGCACGGCGTTGCGAACGCTCTCCTGATCGACGAGGTGATCCGCTTCAACTCTGCGGAGAAGCCGCCGAAAATGGGTACGTTCTCGCAGTACGATCACCCGAAGACGCTCCGCAAGTACGCGGAGGTCGCGGAGGAGCTCGGCTGCAAGGGCAAGACCGACGAGGAGAAGGTCGAGGCGCTTATCGCGAAGATCGACGACCTGAAAGAAAAGATCGGCATCAAAAAGAGCATCAAGGATTACGGCATCAAGGAGAAGGATTTCTTTGACAGACTCGACGAGATGTGCGAGCAGGCGTTCGACGACCAGTGCACCGGCGCGAACCCGAGATATCCGCTTATCAAGGAAATCAAGGAAATTTACACCAACGTATATTACGGCAAGTCTACCAGCTTGCTGAAGAAGTGATAAGGAGGGAAA
>JAIDPG010000111.1 GCA_029062865.1 Oscillospiraceae bacterium | reverse complement strand
CTCATATTGATCCTTTGATAAAACGTTATACTTTCATCGTTTTTGTTGCTGTTTTGATAATTATATCACATTATCACGCGAATGTCAAGCGTTTTTCGCTCCTTATAAATCGTATCCCCCGCCGTCGGCGGGGGATGTTATCATTTTCTCTTAACCTTACAAATCTTAACCTTGATCGGCACGTCATTCACTTCGGGAATAACGGGCTTCGGCGCGGGAACCTCGGGGATAGTTACAAGCGCCGCGGTCTTCTTTTCGGGAGTTCTCGCGGGAGCTTCGGAAAGCGTTTCCGCCGCCCTGTACGCCTCCTCGTAGAAGAATGCCTGCGAGTTGAGCGGGGTTTTGCCCGCGTTTGACACCTTTCTGTACTGCCCGTCGCTGCAAAGCTCTCTTGCCTTTACGTTGTCCTCAAACATCGTGTTGAACATTCTGCAAACCCTATCCGCAAGCGCGCGGTCGAGTATCGGCGCGGCGACTTCCACGCGCTTTTCGGTGTTTCGCGTCATAAAGTCCGCGCTGGAAATATACACGCGGCGGCGGTCGCCCTTGCCGAACGTGTAAATGCGCGAGTGCTCCAGAAATCTGCCGACTATCGAAATAACGCGGATATTCTCCGTCTCGCCCTGAACGCCCGGAATAAGGCAGCAAATGCCGCGGATTATCAGCTCTATCTTAACGCCCGCGCGGCTTGCCTCGGCGAGTTTTTCGATCAGATCGCGGTCGGTGAGCGAGTTGATCTTTATCCCGATGTAGCCGTCGCGCCCGTAGGTTATCTCGTTGTCGATAAACTCCACAAGGCGGCTTTTCAAGCCCTTCGGCGCGACAAGCAGGCGGTTGGTGCTCTCCACTGTCGAGCCGACCATAAGCGCGTTGAACACAACGGAAGCGTCCGAGCCGACGTCGCGGTCGGCGGTCATAAGTGTTAAGTCCGTGTAGAGCTTCGACGTGCGCTCGTTGTAATTCCCCGTGCCGACCTGCGTGATGTAGCTTACGTCGTTGCCGTCGCGGAGCGTGATGAGAAGCAGCTTCGAGTGGACTTTGAGTTCTTCAAGCCCGTAAATTACCGTAACGCCCGCGTCCTCAAGCTGCTTCGACCAGCCGATGTTGTTCTCCTCGTCGAACCGCGCGCGGAGCTCCACAAGCGCGAGAACGTCCTTGCCGTTTTCCGCCGCCTTGTTAAGCGCGTTGATTATCTTGCTGTCTCTCGCCACGCGGTAAAGCGTGATCTTTATCGAGGAAACATTCGGGTCAACCGCGGCTTCCTCCAGCAGATTTATGAAGTGATTGATGTTCTCATAAGGATAATTCAGCAGAATATCCCGCTGCTTTATCTGCTCGATAAGCGAGCGGTTCGGGATTATCGCGGGGGATTTCTGAGGCGAAAGCGGCGTGAAGAACAGCTCGGGGTTTTTCTCCAATCGCTTTTCGAGAGCCGAGATAAAGCTCATCGAAAGCGGCGCGTGCTGCTTGAACACAAACTCCTCGTCGATTTTCAGTATCTTCGCGAACGCCGAGACCACGTCCTTATCGGGTGCGCCCTGGAACTCCAGCCGCACGGGGCAGAGCTTCTTACGCTTCTTGACGAGCTTGCTCATAATGTCGCGGAAGTCCACGTCCTGGTCGAACAAGCCCTCGTCTATTTCGATATCGGCGTTCCGCGTCACGCGGAAAATGCACTTCCCGACAATGTCAAAATTCCCCCAGACCTGCTTCGCGTAGCGGCAGATAAGCTCCTCGATAAGGATAAACTTTCCCGTTCCGGGGAGGAAAACTATCCGCGGCAGATTTTCCGACGCGGGCAATATCCCGATCGTCACCTTGCCGGAGGTCTCGGTTTTACGGCGCAGCTTGCAGCCGACATAGATCTCGCCGCTTTTGAGGAACGGCACGGGGTGCTTTTTGTCGACCACTCCCGCGAACAGCAGCGGTCTGATCTCCCGCGTGAAGTACGCCTTCAAAAACGCGTCCTCCTCGGGCGACAGCGAGCCCTCGGAGATATGCTCGATGCCGTAAGCCGCCAGCCCGCCCATTATCTCGGAATACGCCTCGTCCTTTATCGGCAGCAGCTTTTTCACGCGCTTCGCGATTTCGGAGAGCTGCTCCTTTGCCGTCATATTCGTCTTGCTGTCGCGGTCCTTCGGGTCGTACAGCATTTTGTCGTGAAGCGAGCCGACGCGTATCATAAAGAACTCGTCGAGGTTTGAGCAGAAGATCTGCACGAACCGAAGCCGCTCGAAGATCGGCGTCTGCACGTCGGAGGACTCCTCCAGCACACGCGCGTTGAATTTCAGCCACGAAAGCTCGCGGTTGTCGTAAAATGCTTTTGACATTGGTATCAACTCCTATTTAAAAGTCGCGAAAAACCGGCTCTCTCCGCTTTGCTCCGTTCGCCTAGCCGCCTGCAAAGGCTCCGCTTCGCTCCGCCTTTGCAGGCGCTTTTTTCGTTCCACACTTCGCTGGGCAGACTGCTGTGGCTCGGAACGCGCATTTAATGCGGTTTGGCTGCGTAACGCGAGCCGTTTTTATGCGGGCTTGGTGTGCTGTTTTGGGTCGGTGCGCGCCTATGCTGCGCCGCCCTTGGGCTGCTTGGTTCGCTTAGCAGCTGCTCGACGGATTTCTTCACGCAATACGAACCCCCTCGCACATTATGTTGTTATAAAACTCCGTGCCCTTGTTTACCTCGCTTATTTCATACACGTCCACGTCCTTGTTCGTCATCTCGAACAGGTCCTCCGCGCTTGCGAAAACATCCGTGCCGTGGAACTTCTCCCCGCCGACAATGATAACGTCGATGTCCGAATCCTCGGTCTCCTCGCCGCGGGCATACGAGCCGAAAAGTATCGCGTGGTCGGCGTTGTATTTTTTCAGCAGCGTTCTGATGGCGCTTTCTACCTCTTGTCTTGATAATATCATAGCGATCGCCCTCCCGTATCTGCTTGTAATTATACTTTTTACATTTTATATTGTCAATTGTTTACTTCGCCGCCGTTTTGATAAACTCCGTAAACAGCGGGTGCGGGCGGTTGGGTCTGGATTTGAATTCCGGGTGGAACTGCACCGCGACGAAGAACGGGTGCTCAGCTCTCGGGAGCTCTACGATCTCAACGAGCTTGCCGTCCGGCGAAAGCCCCGCGAATTTCAAGCCCTTTTCCGCGATCTGCTCGCGGTAAACGTTGTTGAACTCATAGCGGTGGCGGTGGCGCTCGTAGATCAAGCCCTCGCCGTAAACCTCGCGTGAGA
>JAIDPG010000110.1 GCA_029062865.1 Oscillospiraceae bacterium | reverse complement strand
CCGCCGACTATCGCGTAGGGGGGCACGTCCTTTGTAACGACCGCGCCCGCCGCGACAACCGCCCACTCCCCAATCGTAACTCCGGACAAAATCGTCGCGTTCGAGCTTATCCACACGTTGCTCCCGATTTTTATCGGCGCGTAGTGATTCACGCGATTGTTTTCGGGAAACAAATCGTGGTTTATCGTCGCGAGAACGACGTTGTGACCTATAAGCGCGTTGTCGCCGATCTCGATGCCGCCCTGATCCTGAAAGTGACAGCAGGAATTTACGAAAACGTTTTTCCCGAACGTGATATTTTTCCCGAAATCCGTGTAAAACGGCGGGAACATTCGGAAATCATCACCGATTTCTTTCCCCGTGAGCCTGCTCATAATTTCACGAATATCCGCGGGCGTGTGATATTGATTGTTCAGCTCCATTGTGATTTTTAGCGCCTCCTGAAACAATTCGTCTGCGTATTTATCGCGCTCGGGATTTGTTTCGGGATCGTCGCAAAAGCCCGCTATAACGTCCGATATCTTCATAGTTTTTCTCCCCCTCCTTGCCTTTAATTTTATTATAGCACGGTCGGCAGGAAATATCAAATACATATAAAATATAGGCGGCGATACCCCGAAGGTATGGTAGCGGAAGCTCGACACAAAACGCAAAAACGAATATCACGCGGCAGTCTGACGGTCGAGCTATACAAGGAGCACGTCGAGCCGAAAGAAAAGACCGAGGAACAGCGGCAGGCTTTCCTCAGCCCGAGAGCAAGGGGGGAAAGAACAATTACCGAGTTTCGTAAAAAGTGTTGCTTTTTCCAACAAAACGCGTTATAATTGATATCGGAAAGCATCTGCGGAGGAATGTCATAGAACCCCAGAAATTTCCGTGCAAAAATCGATAATATGTTCTTAAAAGACATTAGAGCGTTAATGTGATCACGCTCTATAGATATATTTAGCAGAACAGATATATTGTTCGGATTTCGAGGACTTTTTCGGCAACGCTTCGCTGACCGGTGACGACTTTATCTTTCTTGATCCTCCTTATGATACCGATTTTTCGGACTATGAGGGAAAAGATTTCACACAAGCAGATCAAGAGCGTTTAGCCGGTGTATTGAAGAAAACTCCGGCTCAATTTGTGCTTGTAATTAAAAATACCGATTTTATTCACTCCCTTTATTGCGATGACTTCTCCATATTCTCGTTCGATAATCAATATACATATAATGTTCGCAGCCGTAACGATCGTAAGGTCGAACATTTAATAATAACAAATATCCCCGTCGCAAAATAACGGGGATATTCTTCGTGTCTCCGCTATAATTCCCAATGTGCGGATTTCCGGTTTATTATCAATTATTTCAAAACAACCGGAGCTATATAGCCTTTCTTCAATTCTTTGTTCGGCTGCATCATAATACACTTTATCGATCTCGCACCCAGCAAACCGTCTTCCGAGTTCTGCTGCTACACCTGTTGAGCCTACTCCCATAAACGGATCAAACACAATGCCATCAGGATCGCTTGCAATGTTTATATGTACTTCAACAGCTTTACGGGCTTTTGAGCCGGTTGCTTGGGATTGCTTAAGCGTTCGGGTGCCATACAGATAGGGCTTTCAAAGAAAATGTGCATTTCGTTCTGCCTTGTAAAATTCCATTTATGCCCTTTGTTCCACATACAAATAATCATTTCACAGCTGTTTAAAAAGCCGTTCTTAAAGATTTTTGGCGCAGGATTCGTCTTGTGCCAAATAAAGAATTGGATTGTGTCGAATTCCGGATCAAACACCTCGTGTCATTTGCCTATCAAATTGTAGCCGGTAAAAACAAATATATTGCCGTTAGGCTTTAGTATCCTCTTGAAGTCGGGAAGCAGCTCTTTTGGCTCAATCGGAACAATATCCCATTTGGCAATATCATTATTCAGCGCCTCACGCCCCGGAAGCGCAATATTGCCTGTAGAATATTGCGCTATGTTATATGGCGGGTCTGTTAAAATTAAATATATACAGTTATCGGGCATGGTATCAAGCAGTGTTATTTGGCGGACTAAACTAAATTATTGGGCTTTTCTAAGCCGTTTGATGAGGTTGGGGGATTATTCCCACTCAATAGTAGCCGGCGGCTTAGATGTCACATCATAAACCACGCGATTGATATTCTTGACCTCGTTGACGATTCGCACGGACACCTTTTCGAGCACGTCATAGGGTATGCGCGAGAAGTCTGCTGTCATAAAATCTGATGTGGAAACGCCGCGGAGAGCCAGGGTGTAGTCATACGTCCTGCCGTCACCCATTACACCCACCGAGCGCATATTTGTCAGCACCGCAAAGTATTGATTTATCTCGCGGTCGAGCTTCGCGTTGGCTATCTCCTCGCGGAAAATAGCGTCAGCGTCCTGAAGCGTCGCGACCTTTTCCGGAGTTATCTCGCCGATTATTCTTATCGCTAAGCCAGGTCCCGGGAACGGCTGGCGCCATACTAGCTTTTCGTCAAGCCCGAGCGTCGTGCCGAGCTTGCGCACCTCGTCCTTGAACAGCAGGCGAAGCGGCTCGATTATCTCCTTGAAATCCACGTAGTCCGGAAGCCCGCCGACGTTGTGGTGGCTCTTGATTACAGCCGCGTCGCCTGTGCCGCTTTCGATAACGTCCGGGTAAATCGTACCCTGCACCAGATAATCCACCTTGCCGATTTTCTTCGCCTCTTCCTCGAAAACGCGGATAAATTCCTCGCCGATTATCTTGCGCTTCTTTTCGGGCTCGGAAACGCCCGCGAGCTTGCTTAGGAAGCGCTCTCCCGCGTTCACGCGGACGAAATTCACGCCGCTGTCCGCGAACGCCGCCTCAACCTCGTCACCCTCGTTTTTGCGCATTAAGCCGTGGTCTACGAAAATGCACGTAAGCTGGCTTCCGATCGCCTTTGCGAGCAGCTTGCACGCGACCGAGCTGTCTACGCCGCCCGACAGCGCGAGCAGCGCCTTGCCGTCGCCAACCTTTTCGCGGATCTCGCGAATGGCGGTCTCGGCGTATTCCTCCATCGTCCAGTCTCCCTTGCACTCGCACACGTTATACAGGAAATTCCCGAGCATCTCAAAGCCCTGCTCCGTGTGGTTTACCTCCGGGTGGAATTGCGTGCCGTAGAATTTTTTCTCGGGATTTTCGATCGCTCCGAACGGGCATTTGTCGCTGTGACCTATCGCCCTGAAGCCCTCGGGTAGCTCCTCGATATAATCATTGTGGCTCATCCAGACGACGGATTTTTGCTTGAGATTTTTGAGAAGCAGCGAGCTTGTGTCAAACTCGCAGTCCGTTCTGCCGAACTCCGCCGCGGAGTTTTCGTTCGCCGCGCCGATTTTTCCGTCGAGCCCGTACACCATAAACTGCGCGCCGTAGCAAATTCCCAGAATAGGCACGCCGAGCTCGAAGATCTCCTTGCTCATTCTCGGCGAATCCTCCAGATAAACTGAGTTCGGTCCGCCCGTGAAAATTATTCCCTTGGGATTTTTCGCGCGGATCTCCTCAATAGGAGTTTTGTACGGGATAACCTCGCAATAAATCTTATGCTCGCGCACGCGCCGCGCGATAAGCTGATTGTACTGCCCGCCGAAGTCGATTACCAAAACCAATTCGTGTGCCATAGTC
>JAIDPG010000011.1 GCA_029062865.1 Oscillospiraceae bacterium | reverse complement strand
TTTAAAACAAACAAGGTTTTCTCCAAAGGGGAGACCGATATAGTTCTGGTCATCTCCACCGTGCAGGACGACAGAAAGACTATAGTCGCACAGACTATGGTGGTTCTTACTCTGCAGGTAGGCGAATGACAATAAAATTGTTCTTAAGGAGGACATTATTATGAAGAAGATACTTGCTGGCGTTCTCGCCGCTGCTTCTATGCTCGCTGTATCCGCAACTGCGTTTGCGACTACTTCCGACAAGACCGTTACCAAGGCTGGAGAGCTTACTTATGATGTAGCTGTTACCGCTCCTAAGATCGTTCTTAACCTCGTTATGCCCGCTAAGATGACTGCTGCTCTTAACCCGTATGGCGCAGAGATTAAGATTGACGCTACTGATGCTTCAAAGGTAGTAACAAACGGCATTGCAAGCACAATGTACACGGTTACAAACAAGACCGAAGACTATGGTGTATATATTGACGCAACTGCTGTCACTACTATCACTACTTCCGATAAGGACGCTTCTGGCAAGCCCGCTTGGAGTGTAAAAGGTAACACTGTAACTGCTGGCACAAAGGGCGCTGCTTTGGCATTGATGGCAAGCAAAGCTGCACCCACTATTACGTCTAAGGCAATCACTCTGCCTACCACTACTGCTTCGTGGGCTTCCAATGCTGGCGCATTGCTGATGGATTCTACCGTGGCAGCTGACACTACAAATAAGACTCCTGCTGGTTATACAACCGTGAAGAAGCTTGCTTATGTTGCAGCTTCTGATAGTGGTACCGATGGCACATGCTATCTGACATTTGTAGGTCTGCTCGCAGGCGAAGATACCAACAAGCCTGTTGAGTGGAAGGAAGACGACGCTATCAACGTAAACCTCGTTCTTAAGGTTTCCGCTGGTCCGAAGACCCTCACCTAATTTGACGCAAGTCATTTCTAAAACCTAAACGTTTTATCCCCCTCGGGAAACCGGGGGGGATTTTAGGGAAAACCGATCGGGAGGATAAAGTATGAAAAAGCTTATAGCGGGGCTTCTCGCAATTGCCTCTGTCCTCTCCGTTTCCGTGTCCGCTCAAGCGGCGGCGGTTAAAAACGTAACGAAGCCGGGCGAGCTTCAATTTGACATTTCGGCTACGAACCCAAAGGTCGTTCTGAATATCGTAATGCCCTCGCAGATGAAGGCGGCTATAAACCCCTACGGCAGTGAGTTTCAGATAGACTATCTGAACACCATTCACACCCAGAACGGCATCGTAAGCGTTGCTTATCCCGTGTATAATCTTGATACGGATTACGGCGTTTTTATAGACGCAAAGGGGATAACCACAACGTCAAGTGACGCGTGGAGCGTAACCAAAAACACGCTGACGCCGGGCGTAAAGGGCGCGAATATGGCGGTCACTGCGTCCGCCACTGAGGGCGGTATTCCGCAGTATTCCAACGTGGCAAAGGCGGCGACAAGTGCGACGAGCCAGGGCAATATGCCGCTGGATTCTACCGTACCCGCCGACAGCGCCAAGGGGACTGCAAAGGGCGAGACGAGGCAGCAGAAGCTGGCTTATGTTCCCGCTTCCGCGGACGGTGAAACGCCAAGCAAGGTTTTCATCGGCTTTGCGGGCAAGCTCGCCGATGATTCCGCCGACACAGTTGTAAACTGGACGGAGAGCGATTCGATCAACGTTCAACTGATCCTTAAGATCACGCCGGGTCCCAAGACCTTTTAATTGTGAGATCGCAAGGTCGGAAAAATCACATGCTCCCCGGGCGCAGGCTCGGGGAGTTTTTGTGCTTGACAAATCGGTTTGCTTTGTGGTACAATAAAAGAAAAACGCCGCGTGTGTTTCGGCGGGCATGGGAGGAAGCCATGTATTACAGACAACCGCGATACTTCAAGGACTTCCGCTGCGTCGGCGGCGAGTGCCTTGACAACTGCTGCTTCGGCTGGCGGATAGACTGGAGAAAAGACGAGGTCGAGAGGCTGAAAAGCGCCGAAATGTCGGCGGAACTTCGGGGGCTCGTCGAAAGCGCCTTCACCGAAAACGGCGCGATGGAGGGACAGTTCAGAATAAAGCTCGACGATCGCGCGAGCTGCCCATTCCAGACCGAGGACAAGCTCTGCCGAATTCAGCGGGAGCTCGGCGCGGAGTATCTTTCGAGCGTCTGCACAACCTATCCGCGGCACGAAAATAAATCGCGCGAGGCGATCTATCGGCATTGCTACACGTCCTGCCCGGTGATAATCGACGCTCTGCTTAATAACGAAAACGCGTCGGATCTCGTAAACGTAAACATTGAGGGCGACCGCGGGAAAAAGGTTGATGTTCGGTTCGACGAAACGGAGCGCCGATACAAGGGCGAGCTGCTGGATTTTTATTACGAGCTTATCTCGGACAAGCGCATAAGCGTTGAGACCGCGCTGATACTCGGCGCGCTTGCGGCGCAAAAGCTGACGGAGATCGTCGCGCGAAAGGAGCTCGGCAGAATTCCCGAAGCGTTAAAGGCTTTCCGCAGGCAGTTCCACAACGCCGAGCAGCTAAAGGCGATCGAAAGCATCAAGCCGAATTATCACCTGAAGTTCGCGTTTTTGGCGGAGCTTATCGAAAAGGTCATCGAGAACGGCGCGACCGTGCTTCTCCGCGACGAAACCGGCACGCTGAACGTCGATCTCTACAACCTCGGCGAGCGTCGTCTCCGCGAAATGCTCGGCAAACGCGAGCATTTCCTGCGCAATCTCGCGCTGAATTTGCTGCTGGAATTTGCCGTGCCGTTCAGGTTCAAGGATAAAACGATCTTCGAGAATTACAGCCTGTACGTCGCGGCGTTCGGCTGCCTCAAGCTGAACCTTATCGCGGTCTGCTCAACGGACAGGGCGATAAACTTCAACACCTATGCGCAGACGTTCAGATACGTCGGCGACGACAAGCTTATCGGAATGTCCGCGATATTCTGCCGCGGTGTCTGTCAGGCGGACGACAAGGCGGAGGCGATTATCAAGCGGCTGAGCGAGAATAAATTCACCTCGCCCGCGTACCTCGCGCTGCTGGTGAAATAAAACAACAAATCCCCCGAACTTTTTTATTTCGTTTCATAGAAAAATGCGGTGTCAAGCGTTTTCGCTCGATACCGCATTTTTTCTATATCGCACGTTCCCTAAAGTCCGGGGGAGTTTTATGTGAAATTATTTACGCGTTCTCCTTGCGCCTGCCCGCGAGTATCATTACGAGCGCCACGCCGGAGATCACGAGACCCGCGCTCGACACTGCAACGCCCGTCGCAGGGTTGCCGCTTGACTTTGCGTTCGGGTCGATCGTCCGCTGCGACACGATAACCGTTTTCGAACCGTCAAGCGTGAAGAACACCTGCCCGTCTCTTACCGTCGCGCTTGTCTCGAGGTACTTGCCGTCCTCGAGGAAGTAAACGTAAACATCGTCGCCGAAGAACTCGGGGAGGTTCATCTTCGCGGTGACGCTGCCGTTCGGGAGAAGCTGCTCGCCGCTCTCGTCCGCGATGATGATATCCATTCCGATGCCGCCCTTGCTTTCCTCGGTGTTCGCTCTCACAAGCGTCTTAACGCCCGCGGGGAGCGTGTCGTTCGCGGCGTACAATCTCACGGAGGAGACCGCCTTGGAATAGCCGCTGTCAAGCTCGCCGGGCAGCTTGCCTGCCGGCGTGTACATATTATAATAGTCACGAGCTTCGCTTGCCTCAATCGCCGATTTGTCGCTTGTGATTATAAGGTTCTGCGCCGCGAGCTTCAGATTATCGGAGGAATTCGGCTTATACGCGAACACGAGCGTGTGGATCTCGTCCTTGGAAAGCCAGACGAGTGCGCCCTCGTCGAACTTAATTTCCGTCGCGCCGTGGAGCGCCTTGTAGTCGTCCGAGCGGCGCGTCAGCTTCACGCCGTCGAGCCAGAGATCGTAAAACTCGCTGCACTCTCCCTTAAGCGTTGCCTTTATCTCCCGAGCGAGCTCGTCGGTGTCAAGGTAATAAGCGCGCCCGTCAATGTCCTCGCCGATCGGACGGTAGAAGCCGTAGTCGGGGTCGGTCAGCATATAGAGATTTCCCGCGGTGTTGTTCGCCACGGTGAAGCCCACCTCGCGCGTTATCGTCGCGGAGGAAGAATTATCATCGTCAGCATAAGTAAGCGTCGCCGCTATTTCAAAGCTGAATTTCCCCGGCTCAACAGGCGCGCCGCTGAGCTTGCCCGTCCGCGCGTCCAGCTCCAGTCCCTCGGGGAGCTCCCCGATTACGGAATACTCGGCGTTCAGCCAAGAATACTCTCCGTCGAGCGAATATTCCGCGAGGTAAGGCACGTACTTCATCGCGGTGTCCCACGTCTTGCGCTCAACAAGCCGCGCGCTGCCGGACTCGCCGCCAAGCGTTATTTCAAGCGGCTCGGCGTTGTCGGCGGTCATAACCAGCGTTCCGCGGACTTCGCCGCGCAGCAGCTCGCCGTCGTTTCCGCGAACGCCGACAAGCGTGATCCACGCCCTGCCGCCGCGCACGTCAACATCGCCAAGCGTAACAAGCGCCGCGTCCTCAAGAGCCACGTCAAGGCTCGTCAAATCGTCGGTGTTGCTTGTAATTTCGAGGACGACCTCGCCCTTGCTGATATTGTCAAAGTAAATC
>JAIDPG010000109.1 GCA_029062865.1 Oscillospiraceae bacterium | reverse complement strand
CGTTAAGGTCACGCTGTCGTTTATTTGGCTGATACTCGCGTGCCCGAGACTTATGGAGAAGCTCGACATTGAGTTTAAGGAAATGATAAAGTTTTTCAAGTCTGTTGATCTCGATTCCGCGGGAGCGGAGGAGATACTTTTGCATTATCGGAACGTTCTTGACAGGGTTACAGCGAAGTGGGATTTGACCTTGGCAAACGATATGTACACGTTCATTTTCACGGGACTGTTGAAGTCTCGGTTAAAGTCGAATCCCGCAGAAGCCAACCGCCTCATCTCAGGGCTTAACGGGATAGAGAGCATGAAGCCCGTGATGGAGCTTGTAAAGCTCTCGCAGCACGCGAAAGAGAGCGGAGAGCTTGTGCGGCTTGGGAGAATACATAACACGGCGGATTTCCACGCATATATGCAAAACGGCAAGCTCGCGCAAAGGCTCGCGGAATACATCGAGTGTTACGGAGACCGCAACGCCGAGGAGCTCAAGCTCGAAAGCCTGACTTTTCGCACGAACCCCGAGCTTCTTGCGCAGAAGATCGTTCAGTACGCGGAAGCAGGCGCAGAAGTATCGGAGGGTTTTGAAGAAAAAGATGCGCCGAAAGGTTTGTGCAAAGCATTCGCGAAGAGAGCGGCAGTCGGGATAAAGAACCGCGAAAAGTCCCGCTTGAACCGCTCGAGACTTTACGGAATGATGCGTTCGATGATGCTTAAAGTCGGAGAGGAGCTTAGTATCGCTGGTGTGATTTCTGCGCCCCGGGACATTTTTTATCTCGAATATTCCGAGGTCGAAACGGCGGTGAAAAGTGGAAAGAATATGCAAAGTATTGTTGAACAGCGCCGCGAGATGTATCAGCGTTTTGAGAAACTCCCTGCGTATACGCGTCTGATCTTCGCAGAAAAGGTCTTTGACAGAGCCCCGAAAAGCGTCGGCGGAATGGAAACGAACCGCACTGCAAACACGCTTGAGGGCACACCATGCTCCGCGGGAAAAGCGCGAGGCGAGGTAATTGTCATCACTGATCCGACTTCTTGTCCAGACACAACGGGAAAGATAATCGTCGCTAAAATGACCGATCCGGGTTGGGTATTTCTCATCGTCAGCGCGGCGGGAATCATCACGGAAAAGGGCTCGCTGTTGTCGCACACAGCGATCATCTCCCGAGAGCTGAAAAAGCCTGCGGTCGTCGGAGTTGACGGCGCGGCGAGTATCCTCAGAAACGGCGATACGGTCGAGGTTGCCGGAGCTACGGGCATGGCTCTTATACACATCTGCCGCTGCCGACG
>JAIDPG010000108.1 GCA_029062865.1 Oscillospiraceae bacterium | reverse complement strand
TCATATTCCGGCCGTCGGACATTGTGCTGCGCTTGTTGATTTTCTTCATCACCCAGAACAGCGCGAAAACCAGCGCCAGAACGCCGATAAGTGCCATTATCATCTGAAAATATTCCAAAAATGACACCTCCTGTTCGCCAACTCACGCCGCACCAAAAAATTCCCCGTCAAAACGCCAAAAGGCGGGAAAGATTCCCCGCCTGTGTATTATGCGTTAAATCAGCCGAGTACCTTTTTCACTGTTTGGAGAATTCTGTCCGCCTTAAAAGGCTTTACGATGAAGTCCAAAGCACCGAGCTTGATAGCTTCGACTACCATTGCTTCCTGTCCCATTGCGGAACACATAACGACCTTCGCCATGGGGTCGCCCTCCTTGATCTTCTTGAGAGCGTCGATACCCGTCATATTCGGCATCGTGATATCCATAATAACGAGATCGGGCTTTTCAGCTGTGTAAACCTCGCACGCAATCGCGCCGTCCGCCGCTTCGAGTATGCTTGTGTAGCCGTTCTTTGTCAGCGTGTCCTTGATAAGCATTCTCATAAACGCCGCGTCGTCAACCAACAAAATCTTCTTGTCCATATCCGTATCTCCTTGATGAATTAAAGTTTACTATTCTAAAAAGGGTTTAACCCTTGTCGAGACTCTCAATGAATTTCGACTTTACAATTTCCGTAATTCTCACCGCGAAGTTGTCGTCAATAACCACAACGTCGCCGCGCGCGATAAGGTTGCCGTTTACAACTATATCAACGGGCGCGCCCGCCTGACGTTCGAGCTCGATTATCGTGCCCTGCGTAAACTCAAGAATATCCTTGACCTTGCGCTTTGCTGTGCCTATTTCAACGCTTATTTCAAGCGGAACGCCCATAAGGAGCTTTAAGTTGTCCTTCTGATCCGTCGGAATTCCGAAGTCCATTGCGTCGAACTGGTGCAACTGCGCGTTCTGGACGTTTACGGGAGGAGGCGGCGGGTATGCGCCGTAAGCCGCGTACTGGTTCGGATAGCCGTAGCCGCCCTGCGGGGGCATCTGATACATCGGCATTTCCCCACCCATTGGAGCTTGGGGCATCTGTGGCATTTGCGGCATCTGAGGCATTGGCTGCTGCATCTGCGGCTGAGGAGCCGCCGCTGCGGTCGTGGGTGCTGCCGCCGGAGCGGGGGCAGGAGCAGCCGCAGGGGCCTCTTCCTCCTCGTCCGCGGAGAACTTCTCTATCATCTTGCCGGAAAGCGTCTTTGCGAGCGGCAAGGACATTACCGACATAAACTCGCTTTCCATAACGCCGTCAACCGTAAGGTTGAACGTAACCGCGACGACTGTCGCGTCCGCGTCCATTTCGCACAAATCGCCGAAGCTCGCGCTTTCGATTATGTACGGCATCGGAACGGAAATATCGACCGTCATTCCCAGAAGATCGGACAGCGCCGTTGCGGACGCGCCCATCATCTGGTTCATAACCTCGCTCACCGCGCTGATATTCAGCTCGTCGAACTGGAAGTCGGGATCGATAACCAGCGGGTTTCCGAGCAGCTGGTTCAGAATAAGCTGAACGTCGTTCTGCTTGAGAACCATCATATTAAGTCCCGTAATTCCCTCTACATAGACGATTTTTACACAGATCGCGGGTTCAAGGTTATCGTAGTTAAGGTCGCCGACCTTGACTACGTTTACAGTCGGGGTGGTTATCCAGACTTTAGCGTTCAGCAGCTCCGAAACAGCCGTCGCGGCAGATCCCATGCTGATGTTAAGAATCTCGCCGACCGCGTCTATTTCGTATGAGCTGAACTCAATGTTCTCATCATTCGCCATCAGACTTTATACCTCAACTCTCTAAAAAATTATCAATCATTATTGCCTTTTTATTATTGTATGTACCGAGCTTACCGTCACACCACGGTCTCTCGCCGACCTTTACGATGATATTCTCGCTGATCTTCTTGCCAAGCGGGATTACGTCGTTTACCTGGAGCGTCAGCACCTCGTACATATCCAGATTGATTTCGCCAAGCACCGCCTTCACGACCAGATCCGTCGTGCTGATGCCGCCCATAATGCTGTCGCGGCGTTCCTGCTCGCGGTGAGCGTCGGTTTTCCTTCTCGAGCTTGTGTATCTCGGAATGAACTTGCTCATGATCTCGTCGAGATTTATCGCGGGGATACAAACCGAAACTATTGACTTCTGGTTGTTTATCTCAACCTCGAGGGCTACGATAATAACCGTGTCCTCGTGACCTATCGTCTGTACGACTCTGGAATTCGTCTCGATGCCGATCATTCGCGGCTCTAGGTCGATGTGCGCCTGCCACGGCTCTTTGAGCATATCGGCAAAGGAGCGGATTATGTCGCTCATTATCGTTATCTCGATTTCCGTGAAATCGCGGCTGATGTCGCTGTATTCGCCCTTGCCGCCGAGAAGTCTGTCAATCATCGTGTAGGTTATCGCGTTTGACACCTGAATGATAACGTCCGTTTCGCTTATCTCTTCGTTTTTAATACCAAGGTCGACCATTCCCATTATTACGTAATCGGGAAGCGCGTTGTTGAACTCGCTGTATCTCTGCTCCTCAATGTTGATAAGGCTCACGCGGCTGTAAAGCCGGAGCTTACCCGTGAGGTAAGAGGAAAGCAAACGCGCGTAGTTCTCGAAAATGCTCTCGAGCACCTTGATCTGCTCTTTGGTGAACTTCTTAGGCGCGCGGAAGTCATATTCCTTTACGCTCGCCTCTTCGGTTTTCGTGACGACGGGCTCCGCGCCCATTGCCACGCTTTTGAGCATTTCGTCTATTTGCGCTTGCGTTAATACGTCAGCCACTATGTTTCCACCTGCCAATCGTTTTTACGAGGTTTTTTCGAGCTTACGAGGAAGTATCGTCACCGCCGCTGGTTTCTTCCTTCGCGATGAACTTGTTGCCGTCAACTGCTGTCGGCCCGTAGGTTCCGACGTTTGTAACGTCGCCGGGGAATTTCTCATTGATGAAGTTGATTATCTTATCCACAGCCTCCGGCGGGAGATTGCTGTCGTCCGGCTGCTTCTGGCTGTCGGGATCGAACATTGTCGTGCCGAGATTATAATCGTGTTGGAGTATATCCTGAATTACCTTGATATCGGTAAAGTCAAGCTCGTTTTTCAGCAGAAGCATTTCCACTCTGCGGTTTGCCGCGGGATTATCCGGATCCTCGGGCTCGTATGGTCCGCAGCCCATTACGCGGTATTTTTCTTCCTCAAGCGGATTATATTCCTCTCCGTAGGAATTCCAGTAATTGACCACGCTTACGGCTCTCAGCGACGAAAGCGACCAGTCGTTTACAAGCGATGTTCCCACCGAGGTATGACCCGAAACCGTATTGCGGCTTATTGTATGCCTTAACATTCTTATCGCGGGTCTCCAGTCGTCAAGAATCTTTTTGCCCTCGGGTTTGAGATACGAGCTGTCGCCGTCGAACAGCACCGAGCTGTTGAATCTTATTTTAATATGTGTTTCGCCCTGCTCCACCGAGACGGACTCAGAGAGGTTGTTGTCCTGAATATACTCGGACAAAAACGCCACAAGGTCGTCCAGACTTTGCAGGTTCGAGCCCGACGTTCCCGCGTCGGGGGAGGTATCGGTCGTGCCGCCATCCATTTCAGCCATGGGGTCGCGATCCGTAACATACGGGTTCACGTAGCGTCCGCGCGCCTTGAACTCCTGGAAAACGTACTGCAGCTTCGTTTCGTCGAGGTTTGAGCACGCGAACAGCAATACGAAAAACGTAAGCAGCAGCGTTACCATGTCGGCGTAGGTGTTCAGCCATTCACCGGTGTTTTCTTCCTGCTTTTTCGGCAGCTGTTTAGCCATTGCTACACACTCCTCTCCATATTTCGCTCAAATCTGCACGCAGACTTGCTCTCATACTCATTTTATTATTATAACATATTTCTTTGCAAATTGCAAATACTTTTTTTGCCTATTTTGCAATGTAAACGTTTTCACTGTGAATTTTGTACAAATTTCACAATTCAAATTCGGATATTATTTCTTATCGCTTGTATGCTGGCTCTTCGGGAGCATAAACTCCAGCTTTTCCTGTATGTAGCGCGGGTTGGAGCCGCCCGCGATCGCGAGCACGCCCTCCTCGATTATCTGCATGCAAAGCAGCTCGTCGTCATGCGCGTTTTTAAGCGCCATTCCGAGCGGCGCCATAAGGACGTTCGCGAACAGCGAGCCGTAGAACGTCGTGATAAGAGCGACCGCCATACCGCCCGTAAGAGCCTGGGGGTTTGAAAGGTCAAGGGACGCAAGCATGTTGATAAGTCCGACAAGCGTACCCAACATTCCGAACGCAGGGAAGATGCCGACGCCCTTTTCAAAGAACGAGCGTCCCGTCTCGTGGCGTTCGCACATAAACATTATCGTATCGTCCAACATTCCGCGAACCTTTTCGGGGTCGTTCGCGTCGACGATCATCATCAACGACGACTTCATAAACGCGTCGGAGCACTGGTTCGCGCTTTCTTCAAGCGCCAGCAGACCTCTCGAACGAGCGATCTGCGCGTACTCTACGATCTGGTCGATATATTTCTTCGGATCGTACTTCGGGGGCTTGATCGCAATGCCGAAGCGCTTTCCGATGCCCTTGAGGTACGACATCGGGAACGACGCGACAAGACAGCCTATCGTACCGCCGACCGTGATTGCCAGCGACTGAACGTCGACGAAGTTTCCGAACGCGCCGAAGTTTACCTCAAAGCCCGTGCTCATATCAACGACGATACCGAAAACGACCAGTCCTAATGACAGTACCCAACCTATAATCAATGATAAATTCAAAGTTATCCCTCACTTCTTCATTTATTATAAGCCTCCGGCTTATATCATTTATGTTAAAGGTTCATTCTTAGCGTGGCTATGAAGCCGTGTTCTTCGATGAAGCCTGATGTTTTCCAGAATAAGATTTTGCAGCTCCCTCATACTTTCCTTTACGATGAAGCTATGCCCGTTTTCAAGCACTATGACGGTGTCGGGCGTTTCGTTTACCGTCTCGATGAGGTCTTCATTAAGCAGAAACGAAGTTCCGTCAAGCTTTGTAAGAAATATCATAATTCCCTCAAATCAACAAAATATCGGAATACGCCGCGAAGCGCGGTTTTTCAAAAGCTCCGCGGCGCTCCGAATTATTCAGCTAACTAATAATTATCTCTTAAGACTGAGCAGCTCCTCGATCATCGTATCGGAAACCGTGATGACACGGGAGTTCGCCTGATAGCCTCTCTGCGTGGTGATCATATTCGTGAACTCGTCCGCGAGGTCAACGTTGGACATTTCGAGCGCGTTCGGAACAACAACGCCTGCGCCCTCCTCGCCGGGTCTCGCGATGTAAGCGGGGCCGGAAGCCACCGTCGCGCGGAAGTTCGTGCCGCCGACCTTTTCAAGACCGTTCGGGTTATCGAACGTCGCGATGTCAACGCGCCCGAGCACCATTGTGCCGTAAACGGGGTGCAGACCGATGATAACGCCGTCCGAGCCGATCATATAGTCGGTGAAGTTGTGCATTGCCTGCGCCTCGCCGATACGTCCGTCCGTGAGGTTGAAAGTCGAGAGGCTCTTCGCGGTCTTGGTGTAGAAGCTGTCGTCACCGTCCGTGGGTCTTACCTGCGGATTGCCGCCGAAGAACTTATCTCTCGTAGCGACGTTCCAGACAACGCGGTCGGGATCGGAGCCGGGTTCGTCTCTCTTGGAGATCGCTATATCCTTCGCAACGGAGTCCGCTGCGGGCGTCTTAAGATCACCAACGGCAATTTTAAACGCCGCTGCCACTTCTTCCGGAGTTGCCGGGTTGTTGTTTCTGTCGACCCAACCCGGCTGTGTGGGCGGGGTTGCGGTTGCGCTGCCGGTGTTGTACTTATAGCCGAGCGCGTACTCCCAAGTGGTGGAGCCGTCTACCTCTTGAATTCTCGTGGGCTCGCCGTAGTCGAGACCCTCAATGTTGTAGAACGTGATGATGCGCTTAGCGTCGCCTCCCGAAGCCTTCTTGATAGCTTCGTTTACATCGGCGATAGTCGTGTCGGCGCAGATGTTGATCGTAAGGTTGTTTTCCTCCCAGGAAGCGGTGGTCTTGCCGTAGCCGGACTTCTTCGCAAACGTGATCTCATAGTTATTACCGAAAGAGCCGTTTTCCTTGACCGCGAAGTCAAAGCTGCCCGTAACACCGCCCTTACTCTGTACTCCGAAAAGCTTCTCGCCTCCCGGTTTGATGTCCTCGGTGTTGATTG
>JAIDPG010000107.1 GCA_029062865.1 Oscillospiraceae bacterium | reverse complement strand
TAGGGCGACCACCGATTTCTAAATTTATTATGTCGTCGGAAGGGTCAGTTGTTTATAAGACACTGGGTCTCCCCGACGCGGCGAGCGTCAAGGAAACGTTCGCGACGGTGAAGACGCTCATTGCCGAGAAAAAAGCGATCTCCGTCTGGAGCGTCGCGAACGGCGGCGTGGCGGAGGGCGTGTTCAAAATGGCGCTCGGAAACCGCGTCGGCGCGCGGCTTGAAAACATTTCGGACGAGGAGCTGTTCAGCCCAGTTTACGGCGCGTTTGTAATGGAGCTCGACGGCGACGAGTTCCCAAGCAATGTGCGAATTATCGGCGAGACGCTGACGGATTTCGAGATCGACTGCTGCGGCGTGAAGCTCGATCTCGCGAAGCTGGAAGAGAAGTGGAACGGCGTGCTCGAGCCGATTTTCAAGCAGAAAACCAGCTACGCTCCTGCGCCCGAGGCTGTGAAATACAACGGCGGCTGCGAGCTGCTTCTCAACCGCAAATCCCCGAAAATCGCGAAGCCGCGCGTGCTTATCCCCGTATTCCCCGGCACGAACTGCGAATACGATACCGCGGCGGCGTTTGAAAAATACGGCGCGGAGAGCAGGATTTTCGTTATCAAGAACCTCTCGGCGGCGGATATTGAGGAGTCTGTAGGCGAGTTCGCTAAGCTTATCGAGCAGACGCAGATGATCGCGCTGCCCGGCGGCTTCAGCGGCGGCGACGAGCCTGAGGGCTCGGCGAAGTTCATCAACGCGTTCTTCCGCAATCCGAAGATCGCGGAGAACGTCGAGAATATGCTGCACAAGCGCGACGGCTTGATGATAGGAATATGCAACGGCTTCCAGGCGCTGATAAAGCTCGGGCTCGTGCCGTTCGGGCATATTGTGGAGCTTACCGCGGACAGCCCGACGCTTACGTATAATGAAATAGGTCGTCACCAGTCGCAGCTTGTTTACACGAAGATCTGCACGGACAAGTCGCCGTGGCTCGCGAACTGCAAGGTCGGCGACGTTCACGCGATACCTATCTCGCACGGCGAGGGGCGCTTTGCCGCGAGCGGCGAGGTTCTCCGAAAGCTCATCGACAATGGGCAGATACTCACACAGTACGTCGACCTCAAGGGCAATCCGACAATGGACACGATGTTCAACCCGAACGGCTCGATGTGCGCCGTTGAGGGCATCATTTCCCCGGACGGCAGAGTGCTCGGCAAAATGGGGCACACCGAACGCCTTACCGAGTTTGTCGCGAAGAATGTGGACGGGGATAAGGAGCAGCTGCTGTTCAAATCCGGCGTTGAATACTTCCTATAAAAAAAAATCCCCCGCGCAGCGGGGGATTTGCTTTGTTATTTAACGAGAGTGAAGTCGCCGAACAAGGCGAGATGGATAGTGTTTGTCGTATCGTTGTAATTGAAGGCGGCACCGGAATCCAGCAGATCCTCACGGTTCTCCACCGGCGCGTTGAAGCGGTCTACATTTATAACACAGCGCCAGTTCTGCAAGTTCACGACATGTGCGTAATAAGGCTTTTCCTCGCAGTAAAGGAGCTTAGATTGATCCAGATTTCTTTGCATTACCTCTTCATTTAACTCAACCAACTCCGGCTCATCTTCCTTATACATGGCTAGGATTGCTTCTCTCATCGGCGTTTCAATATCGTCACCCTTAAGAGAAATGGTTTCCGGTGTTACAACTATCCACAAGCCGCTGTTCACATCGCCGTTTAAATAGTATTTGCCGCTTTCCACCTCGACTTCTTCAATTCCCGGATTGTCCGCAGTTGCGACGTTTGCCCTGTTAGTCACTACAGCGGTCAGCCCAACACCGACGCCGAGAATTGCCGCTGCTATTATCGGAATTACAAATTTTTTCATAATAAACACCTTTCCTTTCTTAAAGAACAAAAATATCACTGCTTCACATACTTTAACGTGCTTACACTAGAACTGATAGTTTTAGGCGAAAGTGTGATTTTTCCCCTGGCTTCGTATTCAATTTGGTATACGAATCCGCCATTTTTCGTTACCGGGATTCCCTTGCTGTTAACCTGTTGGGCTTTTTCAATTTTTGCGTAAAATTGATTCGAATATGTCGGTAAATTAAATTCATCGGTGCTTCCCGAATAATAACCAATAAAACCGGGACGATTGTCAAAATATGAAAAAAGCTCACAAGTATAACTATCATGTACAACTATCTTAGTTTCCGATAATGACGGAGTACTACACTTATATGTTCCCCACCATTCCTCGTTTGTAGCACCGTAAGTCGACGCCGCAGCCGTAACCGTCAGCATAAACGATGCCACAAAGGCGCATACCATACAAAACAACTGTTTTGCTTTGCCTTTAACCTTCATTGTTTTTTACCTCCTGTTTTTAGAATGATTGCTAAAGCCGTTAATATGTTGTCCTCCTCCCTTATGCCGCTTATGGCTTTCCATAGCATTAAATGCTATATATCATATTTGTGTTAATTCATATTATATCATATTCAAATTTGTTTTACAACCCCCTTTGCGCAAGATGTCATTTTCCTGCGTGAACGGTAAAAACTTTGTAGCTAATGCCAAAAACAAGCATCGCAGTTTGTGAAACTCTACGAATAGTTTGTTATCGAAGCACTGTCCTTATTAGTCGCGAAAAACGTTGACGCGGACAAGGAGCAGGGATCGGGTTTAACGATCCCTGTTTTTTTGAAACAGATTCGTTCTGCGTATTCTTTGCCGCCCGGTGTGTATCTTACCCCTCATACAATGCAGCTTACCGATTTTTCATTGACTTTCAGTATTATCTTGTGATACAATTATTTCAAGAACGGAGGCTTGATAAAATGAATGTGATAAGTGTAAAAGATCTCACAAAGACCTACGGCTCGGTAAAGGCTGTGGACAACATCTCCTTTTCGGTCGAAAAGGGCAGTCTCATCGGATTTTTGGGCGTGAACGGCGCGGGAAAATCCACGACGATCAACATAATGTCCACGCTTCTTGAGCCCAACTCCGGCAGCGTCGAGATATGCGGCTTCGACATAAAAAAGGACAGCAGGAGAGTCCGCGAAAAAACGGGGATAGTCTATCAGAACAACGTCCTTGACGAACTGCTTACGGTAAAGGAAAACCTGATTTGCCGCGGAATACTCCGCTGCCCGAACAAAAAGCAGGCAATGGCGAGGCTTGCCGAGCTGGAGGAAATTTTCTCCTTGACGGATATTTTAAAGAAGAGATACCGCACGCTGTCGGGCGGGCAGAAGCGGCGCTGCGAGATAGCCGCCGCGCTTATGCACACTCCCGAGGTGCTGATACTCGACGAACCCACGACGGGGCTTGACCCGTCCGCGCGGAGCGAGGTGTGGAGCACGATCGGGCAGCTCCGCAAAACGACTCAAATGACCGTATTTCTTACTACCCATTATATGGAGGAGGCTGCCGAGGCTGACAAAATAATCATCATCAGCAAGGGAAAAATCGTTGCCGAGGGACTGCCGCACGAGCTTAAGGAAAGATACGCCGCTGATCATCTGAAAATGTATTGTGATGCTTCACAAAAATCAAAGCTTGTAAATGATCTTGCTTTGGACGGAGCAAAATACACCGATGAAAGCTATGGCATAAAAATTCCCCTTGCTTCCACAAGGGAGGCTCTGCCGCTTCTTAACAAGGCGGGAAACGACCTCGAGGGCTTTGAGGTCATTCAGGGAACTATGGACGACGTATTTCTTAACGCTACAAGGGAGGATATTCACTGATGTCAAAATTTGTTCAGCTTACAAAACGAAATGTGCTGCTTTATTTTCGCGATAAGGGCGCCGTGTTTATGTCGCTGCTGTCAATGCTCATAATCATTGCGCTTATGCTGTTTTTCCTTGGAGATATGAGCATAAACAACATCACCGAAATGCTGTCGGAGCTCCCGGGGCGAGATACGTCAAACGACAAAGCCAACGCAGAGCTGCTTGTGTTTGCTTGGACGATCGCGGGAATTATCCCGATAAACTCCGTTATGGTCGCGCTTTCAGCGCTGTCCTCGATCATAAAGGACAAAGCTTCGGGAAAGATAAATTCCATATACACCGCGCCCGTCAGCCGTCTGACTATCGCGCTTTCCTATATTGCGGCGGCATGCGTGACGTCCGTTATCATCTGCCTTGTGACGCTTGCCGTTTCGGAAATTATCCTTTGCGCAAAGGGAATGTCCGCCTTTACGTTTTCGGAGCATTTGAAAATACTCGGAATGATCTGCGCGAACTCGTTTACATATTCCGCGATAATGTATCTGTTCGCTGTGCTTGTTAGAAGCGAGGGCGCGTGGAGCGGCTTCGGAACGGTCATCGGCACGCTGGTCGGATTTTTCGGCGGCATTTATCTTCCGATAGGTCAGCTTTCAAAGGGTCTGGCGAACGTTATGACCTGCACGCCCGTGATCTACGGCACGGCAATGTTCAGAAGCGTTATGACAAGCTCCGAAGCAAGCATTACCTTTGCGGACGCCCCCGACATTATGGCGGAGGAGTTCAGAAAATATATGGGTATAGACCTTGAAGCTTTCGGTAACAGCGTTTCGCCTGCCGTATGCGTCGCGGTGGTGATCGGGTTCGGGATATTGTTCACAATTGCTGGAGCGGCAGCAGCGAGCCTTATAAAAAGGAGGGACAGGTAGCTTGTGAAAATCACCGTTGAAACGCCGATAGACGGCGAGGACGAAATAATCATTCGGTGCAATGAGCTTGACGAGGAGCTTATGAACCTTATCTCCACCATCGGACAGTGGCGCAGACGTATCACCGGATACAAGGACAAAGCGATCGTGCAGCTTGTTCCCGCGGATATTTACTACTTTGAGTCGGTGGACAACAAGGTGTTTGCCTATTGCGAAAAGGACGTATTCGAGGTAAAGGAAAAGCTGTACGAGCTCGAAAGCGCTTATAAAAACACCGATTTTCAGCGCATTTCAAAATCGGTCATTGCGAATATCTCCTTTATCGAGGCGGTGATCCCGATTCTTGGGGCGAGGCTTGAGGCGAAGCTCAAAAACGGTGAACGCGTCATTATTTCAAGGCAGTATGTTCCCGAGCTTAAAAAGAAGCTCGGCATAAAAGAGAGGTGAAGAGTATGAGATTTATTACCGATCTGATAAGATATTTCGTATACATCACCACGGGGATACTGTTTGTGTTTATTGTAGTACTGCTGATCAAGGGAATCGACAGTATAAGTATTCAAAAGCTTATACAAATACCGTGCGCGGCCCTTATTACGGCGCTGATAACAGTAATATTCAGTATCTGCTCAAGGGAGACGTCAACGAAAAAGGAGTTCTATATTGGAATAGCCATACATTATATTCTTCTTTGTGCTGCTATGGTATTTTTCGGAACAACCTTCGGGTGGGTAAATTTTGATCTTGAAGGTGTAATGATAATTGTTATTTCAACTGCGGCGATATATGCGTTTACATTTGTGGGGGCATATCTTTCTTCGAAAAACGACGCGAAAAAGCTAAACGAGGCGCTCAGAAGCAAACGGGAACAGAAAAAATAAAAACGCGGCTCTTCTTTAAGTGTGACCGTAAGCTGTCACACTCAAAGAAGAGCCGTAATTGTAAATTATCAATTGTTCACAACAGTCCGAGGGCTCGACGCCATTACCAGCACGTCGTCCTCTTTCAATTCAATCTGCCCGTTCGGCACAAGCACATCGCCGTCGCGTTTTATCAGAATTATCAAGTCGCCGCGCGGGAGGTCGAGCTCCGCGATTCGCTTGCCATTGCGGTCGCTTTCTATCGTTATCTCGTGGAAGATGCGGCTCTTATCGTCAGAGAATCCAACGCCGCTGAGGACGATCTCGTCGCCCGCGAGCAGCGTTGTGCCGCCGTATGGAATGAGGCTCTTGCCGTCGCGCTTTATAAGCGCTATCAGCAGCCCTTGCGGGATCTCGATGTCCTTGATCATACTCCCCGCCCAGGTGCCGTTTTCATAGACCTTCAGGCGGATAAACTGCACGGCGTTTTCGTCGGAGTAGTCGTTGAAGGTTTTCATTACGTTCTCGCCGTCGTCGATCATATTCGTCTTTCTCGCGACGAGCGGCAGCAGGCTGCCTTGTACGGAGATCGAGATCAGGACTATCATAAACACGATGTGGAAAATGTCGTTTTTCGTGTACGCCTCATTCGCCGTTACCATAATAGCGAAAACTATCGACGACGCGCCGCGTATACCCGCGAAGGAAACTAAGGCGATTTGATTTAAATGTGCTTTAAACGGCTTCATAATCAGGAAAACCGCGAGCGGTCTCGCTACGAGTGTCAGGAACACCGCGATAAGCGCGGCGGGCAAGATCGTGTGCGCCATCTGCGACGGGAAGCAGATAAGTCCAAGCATAAAGAACAGCATAATCTGCGTTATGCCGGTGAGTCCGTCGAAGAAGTTCACAAGCGCCTTTTTCCCGGGAACGTCCGTATTTCCCATTGCGATGCCCGTTATGTACGCCGCGAGGTAGCCGTTGCCGCCGAAGAACGCGGGGATCGCGTAGGAAATTATCGCCATTGCGCAGACGAAAATCGCGTCAAAGCCCGATTCCTCAAACTTGATGTGCTTCAGCGCGAGCACGCCGAGATACGCGAACGCTCCGCCGAACAGCAAGCCGAAGCCCAGCTGCTTCGCGAACATAATCGCGAAATCCCCGGCGTTGCCGTCGCCTTGCATAATCGACAGGATTATTATCGTCAGCATATAAGCAAACGGGTCGTTGCTTCCGCTTTCAAGCTCCAGAATAGGCGCGGAGCGGTATTTGAGGTTCAGCTTTTTGCTTCGGAGTATCGCAAAGACGCTCGCCGCGTCCGTTGAGCTGATTACCGCGCCGATAAGGAAGCCCTCGGTCGGCTCGAATTTCAGTACAAACGTGCAGAACAATCCGACGAGAAGCGCCGTCAGAATTGTTCCGACGGAGGACAGCAAGATCGATCTTCCCGCCGCCTTTCGCGCCTTTGTCCATTTCGTCCCGAAGCCGCCGTAAAAGATGATGAGAATAAGTGCCGCGGACGAGATGTTCTGCGCGAACATATAGTTGTCGAATTCGATTTTGAAAATGCCGTCCGAGCCGAACGCCATGCCGAGCAATATAAACAAAAGCAGCGTCGGAAGCCCGAATTTGAGCGAGATCTTGCTGCCGAAGATGCAGCAAAGTATTATAAACGCAACCGCGATAAGTTCCAAAAGCATTAGTTTCCACCCCGGGATTTCCCCATGTTATTTCGTTGTTTTCCCCGCCTTCGGCGGGGAAAACAATATAAAACAATCCGCTATTTTTATTTTAACATATTTTCAAGCCAATCGTTCGCAGATTTGAATTTTATCATTTATCCTGTTAAAGATCTTATGTTGTCTTTATTATAGCACAAACAGCGCTCTTTGTCAACCCGAAAGCCGCAAAAAATCAACTCAAAACAACTTGTCATAATTGTCCAATATCCCTCATATTATAGAGCAGAAAACATTCTTAACGGAGGGAAATATATGAAAGCTATGACATTTACCAAAAAACAGATAAAGCGCTTCGCGGCGATCGTGGCGTTTGTCGTGCTTGCCGCGGCGGCTGCGATCACGCTCATCGCGACTTCTGTCGGCTCTCGCGCGGAGAAGCGGCTTTTGCCGATTTACTCAACCGAGTGCGCCGATAAGAAGATCGCGATCACATTCGACGTGGCGTGGGAGAACTCCAACACCGAGGAGCTTATTTCGATCCTCAAAGACTACGACGCGCGCGCGACGTTTTTCGTCACGGGCGATTTCTGCGACCGTTACCCGGAGGACGTTAAGAAGTTCTTCGACGCGGGGCACGAGATCGAAAACCATTCCGACAAGCACCCGCACGTGCTCGGCGCGAACGTCAACGACCTGATTTCCGACACGCGCGAGTGCTCGCGGAAAATCAAGATGCTCACCGGCGAGGAGCCGACGCTTTACCGCGCGCCCTACGGCGAGTATGACGACAGCCTCATCACGACGCTCGACGGTATGGGAATGAAGGTAATTCAATGGGACGTTGACAGCGTAGACTGGAAAAAGCCTTCCGCCGCCGACATCAAGAAAAAGGTGCTTAAAGGCGTGAAGCCGGGCTCGATCTTGCTGTTCCACAACGACCTTGAAAACACGACCGAGGCGCTGCCGGATATTCTCGCGAACTTGCAGTCGCAGGGCTACGAGTTCGTCTCGGTAAGCGAGCTTGTTTACAAGGACAACTACACGATTGACGCGAACGGCAAGCAGATCCCGAACGCGGAGGGCGCGATAACGATCTCCGACGACAAAATCGAAGAGGTTATGAGGCAGTACTCCGATATGTTCAAGGCACTAGGGCTTTCCGACGAGCAGATCGAGCAGGCGCGGCAGGCGCTGAAAACCGGCGACCTCACCGCACTCCCCGAGGATATCAGACCGCTCGCGCAAGAGGTAATGGCAAGCGCGGCTCGTGACACCTCGAACGCTTCTTCGAGCGGCAGCGCTCTCGGCGAGGAAATATCCGCCGAGAAGTAATATTTCTCATAACGCAAACTTCTCCCCGTCGAAGACGGGGAGAAGTTCTTTGCTGTAACGCTCACAACGCGCATAGATATGAGAGCAGAGAAGATATTGCTGAGATAGTTTCTGGGTATTTTCCGGGAAGTCGG
Source organism: Oscillospiraceae bacterium (assembly GCA_029062865.1). Taxonomy (GTDB): domain Bacteria; phylum Bacillota; class Clostridia; order Oscillospirales; family Ruminococcaceae; genus CAG-115. Next base: position 2,215 of record JAIDPG010000107.1, on the reverse strand, counting down.
GTGAGATCATGCTGAATTCTGTCAAGATTTTGCGAAAGTTATGCCGGGGTTTTAGGTAGTTGGGAGGATTACCTATTAGTGAAGCTGTCCTCTGCCCTCGTATCTATGCACGTTATGGCAAGTAATGGGCGTGTTCTCAATCCTTTCTTGTCAAATTGTATACGAGGTAATCATAGGCGGCGATCTGCTTTCCGTTGCTGTAAAGCACGATAATGCTGGTGTTGTTTCGGTTGCCCGATACCAGCTTGCCGTTGTAGACCTCTTCGCCGAGGTTGCCGTCCGGGTCGATTCCCTTATAAACCCGAATGTCACTGCACCCCGAAAGGCTCATAACCTCCGCGTTGTTTTTCAGCTCCGAGATGTCTTCTGCGCTTCCGAGTATCGCGCGGAGTTCCATTTCGGTTTCCTCGTCGAACGGCGTTTCTTCGTCGGTATCGACATAGCTGAGAGTAACCTTCGCCATGCTCGCGTTGTAGGTATAGCTGTTCGAGCCGAGCGTCTGCGAGCTCTCGATACTTATGTTATCGAAGGTCGCCGTCGCTTTAAGGTAGTTGGAGTTCTCCAGAGCCCGCCCGCAAGTATAAATCTCGTTTTCATCAAGCGTCAGCACGGGCATCTCGCCCACGTATTGGAAGCCGTTTTCGCATTTCAGCGTTTGGAGATCCGTGGTGTATTCGCCAAGCTTCAGATACTCATAAATGTCGTAACCGAAGATGGGAAGCTGCGCCTCGCCGTTTCGGAAAACGCAGTAATATTTGCCGTTGTCGTTTACAAGGTAAACGTCCGCGGTAATCTCACCGCTGAATTCGATGTGATTCTTTGAGAGCACCGCGATGCTGTTATCGCTTTCGTCATCAAGCCGCGAAATCGTGCTGTAGGCGCTCATGACGGTGAGATCTCCGTAAACTCCGCCGTTGTGGATCCGCATGAAATCGTGCGTAAGTGAGTCGTCTGCTTTGCTGTTTATCTCCACGGGGGAGTTGTCAACGGTGTTGTAGTTGTAGCCATCCGGCACGGCGATATACGCGAAGTCGCAGTTTAAGCTTTGCCAGTTGTCCTCGGTGAGGTCCTCCTTGCGAAGCGTCTCGCCATCGAGACCCACGGCACCTATAATGTCCTCATACCACAGCTGGCGGTCGTCCGGACCTATCACCTCAAACGGCAGCGGACCTACTGTCTTGGGAGCGTGCGTGCCGATGTCCGTGCCGGAATTTCCGTCCGAAACGCCCGTGCTGCCTCCAAGTGAGACTTCCTCTCCCGTGTTCGGGTCGACAAATATTTTGCCGCGATAGTGATTAAAGGCAATCGAAACTCCCGTGATGAACACTGCCGCCGCGGCTATCGAAGCGATCAGCTTCATCGGCGAAAAGCGCGTTTCTCCAGGGTAGATCTCGACGGCTCCGGAGTGTAAAAGGTCGGCGTCATCATCATTCAGGTATTTTCCCGCGTCTTCTATGAATTTTTCATCGATGTCGTTTATGGCGTTAAATAAGTCTTTGTTGTTCATAATGACCTCCTTCTATATAATAATGGGGTGGTAACTTCGGGGTAAGCAAGCGGCCTTATTCCTCCAGAAAGCCCTTGCTTTTGAGGAATTTGGCGAGCGCCTTTCGGGTGCGCAGCAGCGTCACCGAAACGCTGTTTTTGTTCAGAGCCCCGACCTTTTTGGCTATCTCCTTCGTCGACAGGCAGAACCAGTATCTCAAGACGAATATGTCGCGCTTATCCTTTGGCAGCGACCTTAAAAAGTCGTTTACAGCCTCAACCAGCAGCTTGTGCTCGTATTCTTTTTCCACGTTGGAATTACGCGAGCAGCATTCCGTCAGCTCCTCCAAAACCAACGAAATTTCCCCGCCGCCGCGTTTTTTCGCGTGGGTTTCTTTATAGCGGTTAAGGCTTATGTTTTTCGCGAGCGTAGCCAGAAACGCCCCCAAGTTTTGCGGCTGATGCGGCGGGATTGACTCCCACGCCCTCATCCACGTGTCGTTGAGGCACTCCTCGGCGTCCTGCGGGTTTTTAAGTATGCCGCTTACGACCGTGCCGCAATATTTTCCGAACTTCCTGCTCGCCGCGGAGATGGCTGTTTCGTCGCGCGCCTGAAACAGCGAGACGATCTCCGCGTCGCTCATGACCCCGGAATTTTCTTCCCTTTGCATAAATTTCCTCCCGTTTATTATGCATATTTCCATCGAATTCACCTGCCCCTCACTTATAT
>JAIDPG010000106.1 GCA_029062865.1 Oscillospiraceae bacterium | reverse complement strand
GCAAAAATCCCTCGGCAAAGCCGAGGGATTTTTGCTGACCGGTGTGACGTTGTGACTAAAAAAATTTGAAGCAAACCCCGTTATTTGAGGGAGAGAAACCGAGAACAATTCAGATCAGTTTTCCGCGCCCGCCATCAAAAGCTGCTCGACTATTTCGGTAAATCCCGCTTCGGAAGCGTAGTAGAGGGCGCTGCGCGCTTCGTTGTTTACGGCGTTTACGTCCGCGCCCTTTTCGATCAGCAGCTCGGTGAACTCGTTCTTCCCGCTTCTCGCGGCAAGGATAAGCGGCGTGTCTCCGAGCGTGGTCTTTGCGTTGACGTCGGCGTTCGCCGCAATCAGAGCTCTGCCGATAAACAGCTCTCCGTCGGCAGCCGCCAGATGAAGCGGGGCAATGCCGTTGATATCCGCAAGCTCGGTTTGAGCCCCCGCCTTGAGAAGCTGTTCGGCAATAACGAGATTTCCGCTTCTGACTGCCAGAACAAGCGGGGAATCGCCGTTGTCGTTGAGCTTGTTTACGTCCGCGCCCTTTTCGATAAGTGCCTTGACGACCTCCGCCTGACCGTTTCCGCAAGCGTGATGAAGCGTGGTGTTGCCGTAGATGTCGGTGTTATCACCGTTTTTGGAGAGCGCTTTGACAAGGTCTCTGAGCCCCGCGTGGCTTGCGTAGTCCTCGGCAGTGTTATTGTTATTGTCTTTGAGCGAAATATCGACGTCGGGATTGTTTTCTATGAACTTTAAAGCGGCGTCGGTCTTTCCGCGCTGCGCCATAAGCATAAGCGGGGTCACGCCCTCCTTATCGCTGCAGTTGACGTCTGCTCCCGCGTTTACAAGCATTGAAATAATCTCGTAGTTTCCGACCTCCGCCGCAAAATGGATCGGCGCGCGGCTTTTCTGATTGTCGAGACAAGCGTCCGCGCCGTTCTCCAACAGCATTTTAACTATATCGCGGGAGTTCTTCATACACGCGTATATAAGCGGAGTGTTTCCGGATTCGTCGCGCTTGTTTACGTTGATATCACCGCGCTTCAGAAAGGTCTGAACCACGCCCTTCTGATTGTTTTTACAAGCCTGTAACAGCATATTATCAAGCTGCATATTTCTTTCTCCTTTACAAATCAATGTTATACTGTGATAAAAACCGCGTTAACACGGACGCTTCGCCGTCGCGCCCCAGCGCTTTAAGACAAAGAGCTGTCAGCCATTTTGTGCGAATGAGTATATATCTCGCGTATATCTTGGCGGAACCCGGATCGAGCGGCTTTACGGCAAGGCTTTTTCCGTGATCGGAGATCTCGATTGCCTTATTAAACAGCTTCCTTTCCGAAATGTCGATCTCGGGCGGATTTCCCGAAAGCTGTTCGGCGTGCTTTAACTCGGACAGTGCGGCTTCGTATTCCTCCAAAAGGAACATACATAGTCCACGATTAAACGCGGTCGCAGGATCATCCAAGCTGCAGGTCTTGTTTTTGTCAACGGAAGAGATTATCAGATACGCGGCGGGCAGATCCCCGGAGGAAAGCGCGCGGTATAGCTGCATATCCGTGTTTAATTTGGCGATCATATCATCATCTCCAGAGCGTCCTGGAATCCCCTTGCGGCGCATAGGTCGGCAGCGGACTCTCCTGCGTTGTTTTTAATATTGAAATCGGCTCCGGCTCTTAAAAGCATACGAACCGTTTTTTCGCTTTCCCACTTGCACGCGAGTATCAGAGGAGTGTTTCCGGAATTATCCCGGGCGTTCGGGTCCGCCTTGGCTTTTATCAGAGCCTTTACGTCAGCCTCCGGACCTCTTACCGCCAGGTGAAGCGCGGTCGTGCCGTCGTTTGAGACCGCGTTGACGTTCGCGCCGTTTTCAATAAGAGCCTCGGCTATCGGAACATTAGTATAAGCGTCGGTTCGGTTACCTCCAAACCGATTGGAACACATCGCTTCCATAAGAACGGTATAGCCGCGCTTGTCGGGGACCTCGAGAGCGTCCTTCAACAGCGGGATAATTTCGCGTTTGCTGTCAAAGAGCGGCGAATTGAAATGGTGCTCCTCAAGAAAGCGAAACGGGTAGTACACCAGCGAGAAAACCGCCGGGCAGCCGTCATCGTCGCATGCACGAATGTCGGCTCCGGAATCGATGAGGAGCTTAACGATCTCGGTACTTCCGCATCTGACCGCGAGAGCCAGCGGAGTAAGTCCGTTTGTTTTTATCCAGTAGCTGTTATTCCCTACGGGACCCGGGCTTTGAGCGTTTGCGTCGGAGCCTTTGGCAATGAGCGCCTTGGCAAGCTCGGGCTTGTTGTTCATTGCTGCGTACATAAGCGGAGTCAGACCAAACCTGTTTGAATGGTCGAGCCGCTGAAGATCGTAGTTCTCGGTAATAAAGAGCGCAAGCCTTTCGTCACGCTCGACGCAGCGCAGCAGGATATTATCCCCGTCGGAGCTCTCGGAATACATATCAACACTAAACCGTTCAAGCTCTTTGAAAGCCTCGGGTTCTATGTAGCCCTCGGCACACTTCAGCACCAGACATTCCTTTTTCAGTAGCTTGAAATTGACGTCAAATCCTTTTGAAATAATGTACTCAAGAAAGCTTATGCCGTCTTTCTCCTTCAGCGCGGAAACAACCAGTCCGATCAGCTTTTCAATATCATCCTCGTCGTCGAAGTCGATATCGCCGAGATGTGTCTCGACCGCGTCGCAGGCGTCCTTGACAGTGCCGCGCCAGAAACAGTTTTTAATTTCGTTTTCAATTTGGTAGTCCATAGGTCACCTTTCCATTCCGATGTATTATGCATAAATTATAGCATATTTTTTGCGAAAAGTCAATGCCGCATCACCAAAAAAATGAGAGCATTGTGTCGGACAATTTTTTCACTCTCCCAAGCTATGGGGTATTTGTATGTGCTTAAAGACTTACCCGCAGCTTCTCATAGTTATAACTCACTCGTCCATTTGCTGATACTCTGAGTTGTCCACACCATTTCATTCAAACAGAAAACCGCAGGCCGTTCAAGCCTGCGGTTAGTTATTGTGTAAAAGCCACTTTTTTTGTAAATTTTGCAATAAAATGCAGCTTTCAACTTGTGAGAGCATTTCCGAAAGGATTTGAAGCAGAGTCTGCCGAGATCCCCCATAGAAGGATACCCGATATTGACACATCAATCCTCTACAACAAATGCGTTCAGCAGCGTTTCGCCAACGCCGGGGGCTTCGGGATCATGCGAGGTTTTGCCCGTATCGAGAGCGCGGATAGAATCCATTTCGGAATCAGACAGCTCAAAATCAAAGATATCGATATTGCTTTTGATACGTTCGGGATTTGAAGATTTCGGGAGAGTAATAAATCCCTCCTGCACCTCAAAGCGGAGAATAATTTGCCCCGCGTTTTTGCCGTATTTCTCCGCGATTTTTGTAATGACGGAATTATTCAGCAGCTCGGCATTTCCGTGTCCAAGCGGATACCAACATTCTAATTTAACGTTACTTTTATCCATAATCGCGCGAAGCTCCTTCTGCTGCGAAAACGGATTGCACTCCACCTGATTGACGGAGGGCAGGGTAGAGAATTGAGGTACAAACTCGTTCCAGATTCTCGGGGTCATATTTGAAACTCCGATAGAACGCAGCTTGCCGTTCGCCTTTGCTTCCTCCATCGCTTTCCACGCTCCGGGAACATCGCCGTAAGGCTGATGTATCAGATAAAGGTCAATATAATCCAGACCGAGCTTGCGCAGCGAACGCTCTATGCCGAGCTTTGCGCGTTCATAGCCGTAATGAGAAAGCCACAGCTTGCTTGTAACGAAAATTTCCTCTCTCTGGATACCGCTGTCGCGAACAGCTCTTCCGACTTCTTCTTCATTGAAATAAGCCGTCGCAGTATCGATGTGGCGATAGCCCGCGTCAAGAGCTTCGCGAACCGCCTTGTAGGTGCTGCCGTCCGCGGGTATCATAAATACTCCGAAGCCAACTGCGGGGATTTTTACGCCGTCATTTAAAGTGATCATTTCCATTGCTATACTCTCCTTTACTCTCTGCCTTTTACCGTGTTTAACATTTCGGCAATGTGCCAGTCATAGTGATCGATTATTTCCGTATGACCCGTTTCAAGCGTGCCGATTTTCTTCATTTCCTCGTCCGTAAGCGTGAAGTCAAATATGCCGATATTCTCCTCTATGCGCTCCTTGCGGACAGATTTCGGGATAACTATAACGCCGCGCTGAACATTCCAGCGGAGGATTACCTGCGCAACGGTTTTATTGTGAGCCTGCGCGATCTCGGTGAGTATCTCGTTTGTAAAGATACCTCTACCCGCTTCCGCAAACGGAGCCCACGCCTCGACCGCAACACCGAAATGCTCGGCACATTCAAGATCGGTATTTCTTTGGAAGAACGGATTGCACTCTATCTGATTTACCATAGGCTTTATCTCGGCGTTCATACAAAGGTCGGTCAGCCTTTCGGGATAGAAATTTGACACGCCGATAGCTCGAACCTTTCCCTCTTTGTAAAGCTCCTCCAACGCCCGCCACGAGCCGTAATAGTCAGACAGAGATTGATGCAGAAGTATCAGATCCATATACTCCATACCAAGTCTTTTCAAGCCCGCTTCATAGGCGCGTTTCGTTTTTTCGTATCCGAAATTGGAGACCCATATTTTTGACGTTATAAATACCTCGTCGCGTTTAAGACCGCTTTTGCGGACTGCCGAGCCTACAGCCTCCTCATTCATATAGCTCTC
>JAIDPG010000105.1 GCA_029062865.1 Oscillospiraceae bacterium | reverse complement strand
GATTATTATGAAAAAGACATTCAAGCTTATCGATCTGGACTGCGCAAACTGCGCCGCTAAAATGGAGGAGGCTATCAAGAAAATTGACGGCGTTACCAACGCCTCCGTCAGCTTTATGAGCCAGAAAATGACAATTGAGGCGGACGACGCGCGCTTTGACGACATCGTAAAAGAGGCTGTAAAGGTCTGCCAAAAGGTCGAGCCGGATTGCGAAATTGTTTTGAAATAGCGCAAAGTAACCTCGGAGGAGCAACTGAAAATGACAAAAAAACAAAAGCGGACAATGCTCCGCATAATAATTGCGGCGGTCGTTTTCGCGGTCGGCGTGGCGCTGGGCTTTGTTTTCCCCGAAAGCGAGGAGCCGTTCAAGCCGCTTTGGTTCGTCCGCACGGCGGCGCTTGTCGCGGCGTATCTCGCGGCGGGGTATGACGTTTTGTGGAAGGCTCTGCGTAACATCGCGCACGGTCACGTGTTCGACGAGAACTTCCTGATGACGGTAGCGTCGATAGGCGCTATGATAATCGGCGAGTACAGCGAGGGCGCGGCGGTTATGATCTTCTACCAGGTCGGCGAGCTGTTCCAGTCCGTTGCGGTAGGAAAGTCGCGGCAGTCGATCTCCGATATGATGGACATCAACCCCGAATTCGCGAATGTAGAGCGAAACGGCGACGTGATTGAGCTGGAGCCCGACGAGGTTGAGGTCGGCGAAACCGTTGTAATAAAGCCCGGCGAGCGCGTTCCGCTTGACGGCGAGGTGATCTTCGGTGCGAGCGGGCTGAACACTGCCGCGCTCACGGGGGAAAGCGCCCTGCGCGAGGTGACGGTCGGCGACGAGGTGATAAGCGGCTGCGTAAACACCGACGGCTTGCTGAAGATCCGTGTAACAAAGCCGTATTCGGACAGCACGGTCTCCAAAATTCTCGAGCTCGTTGAAAACTCCTACGAGGGCAAGGCGAAAATCGAAAACTTCATCACGCGCTTCGCGAGAGTTTACACGCCGATAGTTGTCTTTGCCGCCGCGCTTCTCGCTCTCGCCCCGACGCTTGTCATCGGGCTTTCAAAGGGCGACTGGCAATGGGGAGTGTGGGTTTATCGCGCGCTGACATTTCTTGTAGTAAGCTGCCCGTGCGCGCTTGTTATCTCCGTTCCGCTGTCGTATTTCGGCGGCATCGGCGGGGCTTCTCGCCACGGAATTATGATAAAGGGCGCGAATTATCTGGAGCAGCTTGCCAAGGCGCAGACGTTTGTTTTCGATAAAACGGGAACTCTGACAAAGGGCACGTTCGCCGTGAGCGAAAGCCACCCCGCGGGCATTTCCGAAACGGAGCTCCTTTCGTATTGCGCCGCCGCGGAGCAGCTTTCAAATCACCCGATAGCTGCCTCGATAGTAAAGGCGGCGGAAGAAATTCCCAAGGCGGAGAACGCGCGGGAGATCGCGGGCTTCGGCGTTGAAGCGGAGGTCGGCGGCAGGAAGATTTCCGTCGGCAATTCGCGCTTAATGGAGGAGTGCGGCATTTCGCTCACCGAAACGGAAGCCGCGGGAACCATCGTGCACTGCGCCGTCGACGGCGAATATCGCGGTTACATTCTCGTGTCGGACGAGATCAAGGAGCAGAGCAAGTCCGCTGTCTCGCAGCTGAAAACGCTCGGCGCGGCGAAAACAGTAATGCTCACCGGAGACAGAAAGATCACCGCGGAAAAAGTGGCGGGAGAGATAGGGCTCGACGAGGTGCGCTCGCAGCTTCTCCCGGACGGCAAGGTGAAGGCGCTTGAGGAGCTTTACAACGCCAAGCCCCCGAAAACCGCCCTCGCTTACATCGGCGACGGTATGAACGACGCGCCGTCTCTCGCAAGGGCGGACGTGGGGATCGCAATGGGCGGCTTGGGCTCGGACGCGGCGATCGAAGCCGCCGACATCGTGCTGATGAACGACAACATAGCCAACCTCCCGTTGTGCGTAAGAATTGCCCGAAAAACCCGCGGCATCGTAATGCAGAACATCGTGTTCGCGCTCGGCGTGAAGCTGGCGGTTCTCGCGCTGGCGGCGTTTGGCATAGGCAATATGTGGCTCGCCGTCTTCGCGGACGTGGGCGTTTCGGTAATCGCTATCTTAAATGCAATGCGCTGCATGCGTATCAGTTCGCCTCGTTAAATTCCCCGAAAATCCGCGAAATCACACAATCGACTATCAGAGCGGCGGCGTGGAGCATCACGCCGCCGCTTAGCGCGCAAAGCGACGAAAAAGCGATTTTAAGCGACAAAGAAACGCAATCCACTGCGCAATTCACCGCGTGATCAGTCGCAAACCTTCGGGAAAGCGTCCGTGCCAAAACAGAAAACATCGAAAGCACGGCTAGATCTCCGATGAACGTGATAACCAAGCGGAAAACTCCCCCTTGTGTCTCCGCGGTAAGGCAGGACAAAGCCGCGATAACGCCGCAGATCGCGATGTGAGCGGCGGTTTTTTTGATCTCCATTTCAAGCTCCTTTGTATAATGG
>JAIDPG010000104.1 GCA_029062865.1 Oscillospiraceae bacterium | reverse complement strand
GATTCGGTCAAAAAGTTCAGCTTATCCAACGCGACCAAACGCGGGCTGAAATATATTTATATACCCACCGGCGTGACCGAAATCGGCAATTATGGACTTGCCTACTGCGATATAATCAGAACCATAACGATACCCGACAGTGTGACTTCTCTCGGCTTTTCCGCTTTTGGGGGTTGCCAGAGCGTTACAGACATAACCGTTCCGGACAGCGTGACTTCGATCGACGGATGTGCTTTCAAGGACTGCGTAAATCTTCTGAAGATAACAATCCCCCAAGGTATTACCAAGATCGAATATCAAACCTATGAAAACTGCGCATCCGTTGTAAGCGTAACTATCCCCGACGGCGTCACCGAGATCGGCGAATCCGCTTTCAGCGGCTGCAGGAATCTTAAAGATCTGACTTTAGGCAGCGGCTTAACCAAGATCGGCGCTCAAGCCTTCGCCTTCTGCGAAAATCTTGAGAGCATGACTCTCCCCAATGGCGTGACCGAGATCGCTGCTGACGCTTTTGCCAACAGCGAAAATGTAAAAGTAATATACAAAGACAAAACCTACGACTACGCTCACATAGAAGACCTATGCAACGCCATAAACGGCAATTAACCCCTAAAACCGCCCCACCTGTGGGGCGGTTTCTTGTTATTCCCAAATCTTACCTCCCACATCTCCCCTCTAACCTCTAATAGCATATTGACAACCCCGCCCCGAATATGCTATAATAATAATATGTTACAGACGAAAAGGGGAATAGAAATGTCAAAATATTTCGGCACGGACGGTTTCCGCGGCGAGGCTAACAAAACGCTGACCGTCGAGCACGCGTATAAGATCGGGCGGTTTATCGGGTGGTATTACGGCAGAGAGCATCATTGCCAGGTAGTCATCGGCAAGGACACGCGGCGCAGCTCGTATATGTTCGAGTTCGCGCTGACGGCGGGGCTGACGGCTTCGGGCGCGGACGCGTACCTTATGCACGTCACGACAACGCCGTCCGTCTCGTATGTGGTAAAGACGGACGACTTCGACTGCGGGATCATGATAAGCGCGTCGCATAATCCGTTTTGCGATAACGGCATAAAGCTGTTTAATTCCAACGGCGAGAAAATGGACGAGGACGTTATTGACGAGATCGAGAAATACCTCGACGGCGAGATCTCCGAAGTGCCTTTGGCGCAGGACCGCGACATCGGCAGAGCCTCGGATTATTCCGCGGGAAGAAACCGCTACATAGGCTATCTTATCTCACTCGCGATGTACTCGTTCAAGGGCAAGCGAATAGGGCTTGACTGCGCGAACGGCTCGGCGTTCACGATAGCAAAAAGCGTGTTCGACGCGCTGGGCGCGAAGACCTACGTCATCAACAACAAGCCCGACGGCTTCAATATCAATACGAACTGCGGCTCTACGCACATCGACGGGCTTATCGAGCTCGTCCGCGAGGAGCAGCTCGACTGCGGCTTCGCGTTCGACGGCGACGCGGACAGATGCCTCGCGGTCGACGAAAACGGAGAGCTCGTCGACGGCGACAAAATACTCTACATTTACGGAAGCTATCTCAAGGAGCGCGGCAAGCTTGACGGCAACGCCGTTGTTACGACCGTTATGTCAAATCTGGGGCTTTATAAAGCCTTTGACGAGCTGGGAATTTCCTATGAGAAAACCGACGTCGGCGACAAGTACGTCTACGAGCGCATGAGCGAAAAGGGCTACATTCTCGGCGGCGAGAACTCGGGGCACATCATCTTCAGCAAGTACGAAAACACCGGCGACGGCATTGTTACGGCGCTGAAGATAATGCAGGTGATCTGCGCCCGCAAAACCACGCTCGCGGAGCTCGGCAAGGGAATGAAGCTCTACCCGCAGGTCCTGAAAAACGTGCGCGTCATGGACAAGAAGATCGTCCTCTCCGACGCGGATGTTCAAGCCGCGGTGAAGTCCGCCGAAGCATCCCTCGGCGCGGACGGCAGAGTGCTCGTGCGCCCCAGCGGCACCGAGCCGCTTCTCCGCATTATGGTCGAGGCAAAGAGCAAGGAGCTCTGCAACAAGCACATCGAGGACATTGAGAATGTCGTGCGGGAGAAGGGGTACGCCGCGGAATTGAGCACGAATTAAACAAGAACCCTCCCGCGCGGCGTGGGAGGGTTTTATTGTTTTACAAAACAGCGGGTTTAACCTTGTTCAATAGCGTTGTATAAATCCTGCACATGCTCTTTGTCATAAACCACACCCTTGTATACTACGGATACGCCTTCCTCAAGAACCTTAGTCACACCATTTTTATCTATTCCGGTGTCGGGTAGATACAGTCTCGCGCCGCCGCAGAGTGTAAAAGCATATTGCAGCGCAACGTTTTGGGGCAGCAGTACTTCAATGTCGGGGATTTTATCGAAAGCGCCCTCATAATCATGCTTGCCGAACAATGACCCAACCTTTATTCCGTCTATGGTCTCGGGGATCTTTACTTGTTTGGAGGTTCCGTTGTATTTTTTTATGCTCACGGATTTTGACATAAACATACCCAAGACCTCATACTCAAAGTCCGAGGCGGGAGCGTACGGCACGGAATCCCAATCCGTGAGGGGCATCTCGGACGGCTCTTTCGCGGCTTCCGCGATGTTAAATTCCGAAGCCTTGTACGTCTTGCCCTTATATGTAACGTTGCCGTTATAGCCTTCAAAAGACTTTTCGGAAACCGATACGCTTCCGTGAAGGATAACGTTTTCAAGAGACTCGCACCCTATAAAAGCGTAATTATCAATGAACCGCACATCATCGGGAACGGTATACGTCCCCTTGGTATCACGCGGGACCCCTCCCAGATTGTAAACGCCAAGTCCGTAGGCGTCGTATATTTTCAAGGTGCTGTGACCGAGTTTGCCGTCATCGAAGGGTCTGGGATCGACGTAATTTGCTGCCGCAACCGCCTCGAGCAATTTGTCAAAATGCTCGGGATCGTAGGTTTCACCCCTGTATACAATGCTGCTTGGACAATTGCCCTTGCTCAGATCGCCGAAACAGTTTTTATTGATTGACGTAAGGTTGTCCGGAAGCGTCAAGCTGCCGTCAAACGTGCAGTTGGAGAAAGCCTCTTCGGAGATACGCATATCACACGCAGAAGGCATATTCACCTTGAGGTTTTTGCAATTAGAAAAACTTTTTCTTTCAATCCACAAGTCATCCGACTCGGTGATATCCAACATCATATTTTCGCAGTAAGAAAAGCCGCCCCATATATCTCCCAAAGATTTGGGGGTCTTTACGTATATATCGGAAGCCTGGTGGAAAGCACCAACGTTCTCACCGCTCCCCAGATACGTCACCGGCGAGCCATTGATGGTTTCCGGTATCTTTATCACCTTTTCATTGCCGTTGTATTTTTTTATTCTTATAGAGCGACCTGCAAACGCATCACCGAGTTCGATATACTCAAAGTCCTCTTCGTCCGCATACGGCACGGAATCCCAATCTATGCTGCCGTCGGCATTATATTTTATTTCCGAATTTGTATCGTCGGAAGCTGTACTATCGCCGGTTCTCTTGCCCTTGTTTTTGCCTGTTCCAGAGCCCGAGCCGTCCATACCCGCCGCCGAGTCGATGGCATCGAATATGTCCGCCTCGTTTTTGCAGCCCGAGATCGTAAGTACCGTTGCTGCGCACAAAAGCGCCGCTAAAATCTTCTTCATCATATTGTTGTTCCTTTCTGTACGTTCTTAAAATTCACATTTGATCCCACCAAGCAACGGCGTGCTCGTATGGTTTCGCTTCGTCATACAGCTTGCGTGCATCGTCATAACGACCGCTTTTTATCGCGTCCTCCGCCTTTTTCTTATAATCGTTGTATATACCGCGGTCTACGATCGACTGTTCGGCACTGGCGTGGGCATTTGCAACCATCTGATCCGCCCCCCTGCCAAGCTCCTGATCAATACCGCGCAGCGCCACAAACACACCCGCGATAGTAAGACCTGCAAGCGCTACTTTTGCGCCCTTTTCGATCATACGAGCCCTTGCCTCTTCCTTTGCCTCGCGTTCCTCCCTCTCCAGATTCATGATCTCCGTCCATTTGCCGTCGCTCATGGTTTTATGAACGGTCATGTTTCCGTTCTTGTCGTACTTTATAAACTCGCCCTCATCTGCGTAAGTGCTGGAGACCATATGCTTCCACTCATAGGTGTGCGAACCGTCGAGATAATACCGTTCGTCCATTATGTCGTTTGTGTCAAAATTCATCGTCGTGACAACAGCTCCGTCGTCGTTGGGTCTCTGCGGGTCGCTTTCAACGGTCGTGGATATGCTGTAATTTCCCACCAGCTTGTCGTTTTTCAGGTAACCTTCACGCTTGGTAGAATTGATAACATTGTATTTCGTTTCTACCTTATTGCCCCAAAATCCTGTTTCGGATTTGGTGATCGTGTCACTGCCGAGTATTACGTCGGAGAAATATCCCTCCAGCTTGCCGTTCTTCCACGAGCCCACCGCCTGATATGAGATCGTGTTGAGTTGAACGTAGATTCCGCCCTCTGTCTGATACTGTTCCGAGTAATATCCGTAGCCGTCGGGCAGCCCGTTTTCGTTGATCTGTCCTATGTAGTAACCGCTGCGCGACTTGTATGTTGCTCCGCCCGCCGGAACTCTGTCAATGAGAAAGTCCATTCCCGTAACGTTGGAATTATTCATATAGCTTTCATATTCACCGTTAATAAAGCCGCCGATATTTGTACACCGTCCGTCCGCGTCCAGAGTAAAGTACAGAAGCTGGCTCGAGTTGGAGAAATCGCCGTCTATTACCATGCGGGACTCGTCGCCCTCCTCGCCTATCTCCATAGTACCCTGACCGTATGGCTCGCTGTACAAACACATGCCCTTATATTGCTTGAGCTTTCCGTCGCCGTCAAGCCTTCTTATCTCGCCATATCCGTTAATATCCCCGTTGCTCCAGTTCTCGCTGTAATAGTACTCGTTGCCGTTCAGCCAGAACGTTCCCTCTCCCTCGGGGCGGTTGCCCTTCCAATCTCCGCTGTAAGTGCCTTTGATCCCGTTGAGGGTGTACGGCATATCCTCGACCTCTGTGACCGCGGCATTCATATACTCCGTGTATTCCTTCTCAATACTTTTTGCGGTTGTTGGTGTTTGGTTTTCGCTTCGGCACGCCGTAAGCGCCATAATGACTGCAAGGAGCAGCGCCGTCGCTTTTAATGATCTCTTCATTATTGTTTTCCTTTCCTTGTGCCGTTCCGTGAAAATATCACGACAATTCAATTCCGAAAACGGTCTCCGTAAAACGCCAAATTCCGTTTTCAATCTATTATAACACGTTCAAATCCGTTTGTGGCATACTAATTAGTATTACAAATTTGTTTTACGGGGGTTTTTATTGGAATACGTTGAGAAATTTTCAAATAAAAAAAATCAAATAAACACACAAATATTTGCCGCGTTTTTGAAAAAATATCGTATATACAAGTGAGAGAGCAAAACTATAGTTTAACGGCATTTCGCAAAGGGGGTGCGTGGGAATTGCAGACAGCGGAAAAACGCCTTGCCGCAAAGCTGAAAAAGGGCGACACGGCGGCTCTTAAAGGGATCATCGACCGTTACACGGGCTACGTCCGCACGGTTATCCGCAACTTCTCCCGCGGCATTCTTTCGGAGCAGGACGTGGACGAGCTTTGCTCGGACGTGTTCTATTCGCTCTGGCAGCACCGGGAGACCCTCGACGCGAGGCTCGGCTTTCGCTCGTATCTCTCCGCTATCGCGAGAAACGCCGTCAAGGACAGGTTCAAATCGGCTAAGCCGCCGTGCGAGGACATCTCGGAGCTCGACATTCCGAGCGAGTTTTCGGTGGAGGACGCGGCGCAGCTCAGCGAAACGATGCGCTGCCTTGACAAAGGGCTGGAGGAATTGTCCGAGCAGGAGCGCGAGATCTTCGCGAGATATTATTTCTACGGCGAAAGCACTCCGCAGATCGCGAAAAAGCTGAACCTCGCCGAGGGCGTTGTCCGCTCCAAGCTCTCTCGAACTCGAAGCAAGCTTAAGGAATATTTAACGGAAAGGGGTTTTGATAATGCTTGAGGATATTCTGAAAAAATGCTATTGCGAGGAAAATAATTCCGATAAAAACAGCGAAAGCATCAAAACCGCCGTTTTGTCGCGGATTGAGGAGGGGAAACCGATGAAAAGAAGGATAAACAAAAAAACGCTGCTTATCCCCGCGATAGCGGCGGCGGTCATTCTCGCGACGACCTGCGTCGCGGGCGCAAACGGCTGGAATCTGAAAACCGCGATAAGCGGGCTGTTCAACGAGGACAAAAACGACGGCAGCGCGTTTTTCGGGTATAACATCAACGGCATAGGCAGCAAAAAACTCGACCAAACGTTCGAGCGCGACGGCTACAAAATAAATATGGTTGGCGTGGTTGCCGACAAGCACACATCGTTTTTGCTGTATGATCTGATCATTGACGAGGATCATGTGTTCAAAAACGATGTCATCGAGCACACCTATTCAACAGAAGATACGGCAATCCTGACGGTATGGGATAACTCCAAAAGCTATTTCAAGCTGATAGATGATCATCTTGATAACAACCGGCTGCCAAACGGAAATTATGATTTTGAGGAATTTGATGTTACGCAGCTGGATACAAATAATATGGACATTGTACTCGAACAGGACGGCAACGTTTACCACTGCGCGCACAGATACGATATTAAGCCGCTCTCGCTTGACGGCAAAGAGCTGGCGTTTGATCTGAATGGGCTCAGCATTTCCTTCGGCAACAACATATTTGTTGAAACGAACGTTTGCGATACCGTCACGATAGATTTCGACTTCATAAACGACGACGAGAACGTTGTTGTCGAATTCAATCAGCCGTTCACGTTTGAAGATGAAACGTATACTCTCAATACGGTTGAGCTTACTCCGTTCTCGGTGTACCTGCGTATATCTCAGTCAAAGGAAGTGATCGAATCGGAGGATATGGACGAATTCGCCGATAATTCCATAAAAATACGCGATGATGTTACGCTGCGGCTGAAAGACGGCTTGATAACAGACGGCGAGGTGCTTTTCTGGGATAAACATACCGGTGGCAACGCCACAAATGAAAACGGCGCGATGTTCAGCAATATTCACCTTATGTGGAAGCACCCCGTAAACGTTGATGACATCGAAGCAATCACGATCGGCGACACGACCTTTACGCTTGACTAAAATTCACAATAAAATTACGGCAAAATTCCCAATAAAAAATCCCCCGCTTTGCGGGGGATTTTCTTATTTCAATAATTAGCCGAGAACAACCTCAACCGAGTGCTCTCCGCCGTCAAACGCGGGAATAACATTCCCCTCGACAGCCTTGCCGTCAACCGTCATAGACTTAACGCCCGCGCTTACGTGGTTCGGGTTGCTTACCTTGATGTTGTAGGTAGCTCCGCGGAACTGACGCGAGAGCGTGTAGCCGTCCCACTCGTGCGGGATCGACGGGTCGATCTTCAAGCCCTCATACTGCGGCTTAACGCCAAGAATGTACTGCGAGATAGCGACGAAGTTCCAAGCCGCCGTGCCGGTAAGCCACGAGTTCTTAGCCTCGCCGTGGCGCTTGCCGTCCTTGCCCGCGATCATCTGCGCGTAAACATACGGCTCGGTGCGGTGCAGATCGCTCTTCTCCTCGCGGAACGCGGGAGCTATCTTGCTGTAATATTCAAACGCCTTGTCGCCGTGTCCGACAGCAGCCTCCGCGCAGATTATCCACGCGTTGTTGTGGCAGAATACGCCGGCGTTCTCCTTATAACCGCCCGGATACGTCGAGATCTCGCCGTATTCGATCTTATAGGTCGTGAACGCGGGGTTGTTCAGAACAAGACCGTGCTCGCTGTTCAGATACTTGTCGATGCTCTCAAGCGTCTTGAGGTCGTAGCCCTTGTCCTTGCCGAGACCCGCGAGAACACACCAGCCCTGCGGCTCGATGAAGATCTTGCCCTCCTCGTTCTCGTGAGAGCCCACCTTGTTGCCGTTGTGGTCGTAAGCGCGCAGGAACCACTCGCCGTCGTAGCCCTTTTCAACGGTAGCCTTACGCATTTTCTCGATCTCCGCCTCGGCACGCTGAGCCTCCGCCTCGTCGCCCTTAAGGCGGCACATTGCGGGATATTCGGGCGCGATAAAGCAGAACATACCCGCGATCATCACGGATTCCGCGTTCTGCGAATAGAACGGCGGATTCGGGAACATTTCCTTGTTGTTGTAGGTCTGGAAGCTCTCGCCGGGCTTGCTGGAGAAGCACGACAGGTTCAGGCAGTCGTTCCAGTCCGCGCGTCCCGAAAGCGGCAGTCCGTGCGGGCCGATCTTCTTGCAGACGTGGTTGAACGCGCGCTTGCAGTGGTCGAGCATCGTGTCCGCGAGTTCCGGCTTGTTCTCATAAGGCACTTTTTCGTCCAAAATAGACACGTCGCCCGTTTCCTTTACATACTGCGCAACCGCGAGTATCATCCACAGCGGGTCGTCGTTGAAGTTCGAGCCGAGCTCGTGGTTGCCCATTTTCGTAAGCGGCTGATACTGGTGATAAGCGCCGCCGTCCTCAAGCATTGTCGCCGCGAGGTCGATAAGGCGTTCTCTCGCTCTCTCGGGGATCTGATGAACGAAGCCCAGCAGGTCTTGGTTGGAATCACGGAAGCCCATTCCGCGTCCGATGCCGCTCTCAAAGTAAGAAGCCGAGCGTGACATATTGAACGTAACCATGCACTGATACTGGTTCCAGATGTTGACCATTCTGTTGACCTTCTCGTCGGGAGAAGAAACGGTATATTGAGTCAGCAGCTTATCCCAGTAATTCGCGAGGCTCTCGAACAGCTTGTCTGCCTTTTCGGGAGTGTTGCACATTTCGATCATCTCAAGAGCCTTTTTCTTGTTGATGACGTTCTTGAGCTCCTTCTTGCCGCCGACGCCGTCAACGGTGTAGGAAGCGATAATGCCGTCGTAATTGCCGCTCTTGTCGAACTTATCCTCGATAGGCATTTCAACATAGCCGAGGCAGAACACGATATCCTTGCTCTCGCCGGGCGCGAGCTCCAGCTCGATGTAGTGCGAAGCGATAGGCGACCAGCCCTCGGCAACGGAGTTATGCGGCTTGCCCTCGAAAACCGCGTCGGGGCGCTCAAAGCCGTTATACAGCCCGAGGAAGCTCTCGCGGTCGGTATCGAAGCCCTGCACGGGCACGCTTGCGGTATAGAACGCGTAATGATCGCGGCGCTCCTTATACTCGGTCTTGTGGTAGATCGTCGAGCCGACGATTTCAACCTCGCCGGTGTTATAGTTTCTCTGGAAGTTGGTGGTATCGTCGTTAGCGTCCCACAAGCACCACTCAAGGAAGCTCGTCAGCTTCAGCGATTTTTTCTCGCCGCTTTCATTGGTTATAGTAACCTTCTGAATCTCGCCGTTGAAATCCTGCGGCACGAAGAATTTTACGCTTGCCTTAACGCCGTTCTTTTTGCCTGTAATGATCGTATATCCGAGACCGTGGCGGCAAGTATACTCGTCGAGCTCGGTTTTAACGGGGCTCCAGCCCGGGTTCCACACGCAGTCGCCGTCCTTGATGTAGAAATAACGCCCGCCCATATCTACGGGCACGTTATTATAGCGATAGCGCGTAATGCGGCGCAGTCTCGCGTCCTTATAGAACGAATAGCCGCCCGCCGTATTGGAGATAAGCGAGAAGAAACCCTGAGTCCCGAGGTAGTTGATCCACGGGTACGGAGTACGCGGCGAGGTTATCACGTACTCTTTTGCCTTGTCGTCAAAATGTCCGAATTTCATAAACAAAAATTCCTTTCAATATTCTCCCATATTCCCGCCGCGCGAATTCGGCGGCAAAAACAGGTACTACCTAAATTATACATCAAATCCGCGACATTTACAAGAGGGAAAACGCTTAAACACAATATACAAATATTACAAACTTTTATGGCGAAAACTAGTGAAATTGACAAGTGCCATTATTTACTCGTCATCGACGCGCAGCCCCTCCGCCGCCAAGCTCAACCCGATTTTGAAGCCCGTTACAAACGCGTCGATAATTATCTCGCCCTGGCTTTCGTTGTATTCCTCTATCATTGTATCAAGCAGCCAGCGGCTTTCCTTTGGCAAGGCAGATTTTATATCGTTATACAGGCGCTCGAATTCATTCAGGTGCTCGGTGTATTTAACGGTCTTATAGCCGCGCGATTTTTCGGGGCGGAGCTTCCCAAGATAAAGCGCGCGGATAGTTTTGTCGGTCATTTTTTGTTCCTCCTGTTTCCGTTATACATATACAATTATACAACATATGTTTTGTAAAGTCAATACAAAATATGTTTTGTGTGATATAATTTAAAAAATTCTATACATCACACAAAAAAGAGGTATAACATTATGGAAACATACCAAAGGCTAAAAGATTTGCGGGAGGACGCAAACCTAAAACAAGAAAATATTGCGCAGATTTTAGGAATGAAGCAGCAGCAATACAGCGAATACGAACGAGGCAAAAGAGAAGTGCCGATAAAAGTTTATATAAATTTAGCTAAATATTACGACGTTTCACTTGATTACGTCGTAGGTCTCACCAACGACAAGCGGAAGTTCTGGTAATTGCCAAAAGCAGGAAAACCCTTCAAAAAAGTTTACTTTTTTATTAGTTTTTTGTCTACCCAAAACGAGCTTTTTGACTGCGCTTGCCAAGCGTAAATGCGAACCCCTTTAGGTCGGAATATACGATAAACACGGATTACGCCCATTTTGTTCGACGCTCTGCGTCGGGGGAGCGAGGGAGCTCCCGCCCCACCACAGCGGAGAGCCCGCGGAAAAAAA
>JAIDPG010000103.1 GCA_029062865.1 Oscillospiraceae bacterium | reverse complement strand
TACTCCTATTAAGTCGTCGGCAGCGTCAGATGTGTATAAGATACATGTCCATTTACTCACCTTCTTTGTTTGGATTAGAAGACCTTCTGTTTATATAGTCGTAAGTGAAACTTTGATTGTCACGTAGAAAAATAAATAATTTCAAAAAAAGCGAAACCTTTTGCCTTTTACTGTCGATATACTATATGAAAGCGAAATTTCGCCGAGAGGAGGGATCGCGGTGGAGGACGATGAAATTGTCGAGTTGTTTCTCGCGCGGGACGAGTCGGCGCTTGCGAAAACCGCCGAGAAATACGGCAAGAGGCTGCGGGCGCTCGCGCTTCACATCTGCGGGGATCTGAGCGCCGCGGAGGAGTGCGAAAACGACACGTATCTCAAGGCGTGGAACTCGATCCCGCCGCATGAGCCGCGGAATTATCTGTTCTCGTTCCTCGCGAAGATAACACGATGCACGGCGCTCGACCGCGTGAAAAAGGAAGCGCGGGAGCGGACTTCGGAGCTGACGGAGGAGCTCGAAAACACGCTCCCGAGCCCGAACGATGTGGAAAAGCGGCTTGACGGAAAGCTCCTGAGCGAAGCGATAAGCGCGTTTCTACGCACACAAAGCGCCGAAAAGCGGAATATCTTCCTGCGGCGATACTGGTTTACGGACTCCGTTTCGGAGATCGCAAGGCGCTTCTCGATAAGCGAGGGAAAGGTTAAATCGGTGCTGTTCCGCACGCGGAACGCATTACAAGAGTATTTGAAAAAGGAGGGTTTTTTATGAGTGATAAAAATTTGCTGAAAAGCATCAACGATATTGACGACGATTTGATTTTTGAGGCGGAGAGCTTTAAACCGCGCAAGGCAAAAAAACCTATGCGGCTCAAAGTCGCGCTTATTGCCGCGGCGGCGGCTTTGGTTGTAGGCTTGGGCGGAGTAGCGACGGTGTCAATAAGCAAGGCGAACGTCGCAACTGCGGACAATCCGGGAATTGAAGAAGTCGAGGTGAAAAGCGGCAAATATTACCTGAACGGAGACGTAAACAGCGGCTTGTGGATTGAAATCACGCCCGAGACGTTTTCACTAAAGGGCGACGATATTGAGAAATCGCTGCGAGAGGCAATCACTGCCATGTACAGAGAGGATAAGCCGGACTTGGTTGAGTTAAATGAAGCGGTGATGCAAGATAATCTTGAAAAAAGTAAGCTCCTTTACTGCGAGGAAAAGCCTTATTTCGCGTATGTCAGTCACCTTCAGGAATGGCGCTGTATTATAAATGTAGACCGCTTCAACAGACCCGTGGAGAAGCGTGAGGATTTGCTTAATTCCGGCGCGGCGTTTCTCTATGACGATATTACGAACAAAATTGAACTTGGTCTGTTTGAAAGCTTCGGTTATTTCATTCTCGTTGAATAATAACAAATCCCCCGCTCCGCGGGGGATCTGTTGTATTCTCAAAACTGCTTATTGCCCTTTGCTGCCGCGCGGATCTCCATAATCCCCGTCTCGGGATAGAAAAGCTGCGTTCTTCCGTAGTTCAGACCTATGTCCTGCGCGATTATCGGGATATGGTTGGCGCTTAAAAATCTTTTCACCGCCTCGACGTTGCGCTCACCGATGTTGAATTTGTCGGACGACACGTTAAACATCGTTGCTCCTCCGGCGATCTTCGCCTTCATTCGCATTTTGGAAGCGCCCATCATCTCCATTTGCTTTACGAGCATAGGAAGCGCCGTATCCGCGAAACGCATCGGCGTCGCCGCCGCGCTTGTCGGAGAGCTCTCCGGGAGCATTATGTGCGAAAGTCCGCCAACGCCGACCTCCGCGTCAAGCAAGCACACCCCGACGCACGAGCCTAGCGCGTAGGTCACCAAAACATCGGGTGCTCTGCATACCTTCAAATCACCAATTCCAATTGTTATGTTCATTAGTTTACACCGAGCTTCTTCATTAGTATGTCAAGCGATTCCATTTCGGGAATCAACAGAATGTTTGCGTCGACGTTTATATTGTCGATCTTAAAGCCGTCATCTATAAACAAAACCTTGTCGCCCACGTCGTCGAGCATTACCATCGGAGCGTTCATCAGCGCGCCCGACATATCGACCGTCAGCGACGGCGGATCCATTTCCACGGTGAACTCCGCCATTGCGGCAAGCGCGCTTAAATACGCGCCGCCCATTATGTTGCCCATTTCCTTTACCGCCGAGGAGTCCGTCTCGTCCATTTGGATAACGTCAATGTTCTCCTTGCCCATAAACGTGTTCACGACGATCTCCGCGAACTTGTTGTCGAGCATAAACATCATCATGCCCTTGATGTCGCCTCTGAACATCACGAGGATCGCTGTGAGGATCTGCTCCGGACCGCCTATCTCATCAATAACCGCCTGATAATCCATAACATGGATAGTCGGGACGTTCATTGTAATGGGTTTCCCGAGCATCGCCGAAAGCGATGACGCGGCGTTTCCCGAGCCGATGTTTCCTATCTCCTGGAGAGCGTCTATCGCTATCGGAGACAATTCTTCATAATTTTTTATCATAATTCTTTTTACCTTTTTATGCCTATAAAAGCGTTATTTCTTCTGTATTTTCCCCGCCTCCGGCGTGGAAAATACAGCGGTTTATCTCAGGTTGTTGGAAATCTGCGCCAGCTCGTCGGAGGTCGTGACCACGCGGGAGCTCAGCTGATACGAGCGCTGCGTTTCGATGAGCTTTACCATCATATCGGAAAGCTCAACGTTTGAAGTAACAAGCGCGTTCTGGAGCTTTTCCATATTTCTGTCCGCTTCCGCCTCGCCGCTTCGGGCAGTTTCACGGTAACGGTTAGAACCCATTGCCTCAAGCCCGTAGGGGTTCGGGAAGACGAACACTCCCACCGCGTCGCGGACGCCCGCCCAATCGACGTTGTGCGTGTCGGTCGGCTGCGCAACGACAATGCGGTTGTTCGCGCCGTCGAGAACGTACTCGCCCTGAACGGTCGAGAGGTACCAAGCGCCGTCCTCGCCCTGCATTATATCGAGCTTAGCATTGCGTGCGTATCTGATTTCGCCGTTCGCGCCCTGCAGCGCGTAGAAGCCGTCCTTGTCGCCGAGCGTTATGCCGCCGGGCGCGTCATACGCCAGCAGCTTCTCGACGTTGCTTGCTGTCGCCGTGCCGTTGTAGCGCTTGCTGTCGGTAGTTGAGAGCTCGTTTTCGGGAACCGCGAACACGCCGACATTCGCAATCGTCGCGTCCCAGTCCACCATAAAGTAGTCGCCCTCGGTAATTTTTACCTCAATGCGGTTTCCGCCGCTGTTAAGCAGATATTCGCCCTCCGCTGTCGCGAGGTAGAATTTGCCGCTTTCCGCGTCGCGAACCGCGCCGATAGTCGTGAGGTCGGCAATCGCCTTGTATTCGGTGAGCCCGTTCTCCGCGTTGCGGAACGCGTATTCCTTCACCGCGTTTTCGCCTTCGCCGGTCTGACGGGTCATTACCATATTGATATGATCCATGCTGACGTCGCCGCTCGACGGCTTGAAGATCATCGAAATCGCCCGGAACTTATCGTCGAGCAGAATGTCGCCGTTCGTCGAGCCGAGCACGTACCTGCCATTATACGTCTGTATCGAAAGCTGCGTGTCGCGCGTGTAAACCGGCACGCTGTTCGCGTTCGCCCTCACCGCGAAGTAGCCCGCGGGAGCCGAAAGCGTCGCCGCCGTCAGCGGATCGAGCGCTGACGGAGTTGCCGTAAGCTGCGGATTTTCCACACGCGGCGGGTTAACCGCGTTGCTTGTGCCGCTGTACGTATAACGAATCGTCTCCGCGCCGTTTCCCGTCACTGAAAACGTGCCTATTCTGTTCGCGATGTCCTGCCAATTTGTCTCGCCGATTATCGTCTGCTTGCCGACAGACTCAAACGGCACTTCAATGCGGTTTCTGTCATAATCGAGAACATACTCGCCCTGCGACGAGACGAGATACCACGTGCCATCAAGCTGCGTTATCCCGAACTTGCCGTCGCGCGTGTAATTCACGTTGCCGTTGCGATCCTGAACCGCAAACCAGCCCTCACCCGCTATCGCCATGTCCTGCGGGCGCTCGGTCTCCACGAAAAACGACTCCGAGAACATCAGGTCGGTTTTCTGGATATATGTTCCGTGACCGGTCTGCCAGTCGCCCTCGGGAGCGCGCTCGGTCTCGTAAATGCAGTCCGCGAAGTCGGGGCGGAGCGTCTGATAGCCCACCGTGTTGATGTTCGCGATGTTGTTTCCGTAAACGTTCAGCGCCCTTGCCTGCGCGATCATCGCGGTTTTGCCGGTATGGAATGATATGTTCATACGTTACCTCGTCTCTAGCTACTATTAAACTCTCTTGCAAAGCGTAGTCGCGCCGGAATTCAGCGAGTTGCATATTCTCAAAATCTGCGCGTTCGCCTCGTACATTCTGTAAGTGTCCATAAGCATATTCAGCTCGTAGTTCCAATCGACGTTAGAGCGCTCCGTTGCGCCCTGAATGATGTCGTATTCAAGGTCCTCCGGCACTTGGCTCGTCTGAACCTCGGTGAACATATTCGCGCCGAATTTCTTGATGTCCGCCTTGGGATTTACGTATGTAAGCGCGAGTTTGTCAACGAACTGATTGTAAAGCCCCTGCTCGTCTTTGGTAAAGATGTTCCCCTCGGGGTCGATCTGGAAGTCCTTTGTGCCGAGGTAGATGTCGCCGTTTTCACCTTGAATTCTTCCCGTGTTGTTCAGCGCGAGGTAGCCGTTGTCGTCGAGCTCCCACTGACCGTTGCGGGTGAGCATTATCTCACGATCCGCGCCGGGGTAGCCTGTTCTTACGTTGAAGTAAACGTCGCCGCTTATCGCAACGTCAAACGGGCTGTCGGAATACTCGAAAAAGCCCTGCGTCAAATCGGTATAAGACGTGTCGATATAACGGTGAGTAAACGTCCCGGAAAGCGCCGAGCGGTGCTTCACGAGAATCAACTGCTCGTCGAACGTGTTCGTAAGCAGCGTGTCACGCTTATAGCCCGCCGTGCTCACATTCGTAAGGTTGTTGCCGATGCAGTCGATTTTACGCTGGTTCAGAATCATACCGTTGGCGGCGTAGTAATACCCTCGGTTCATAACAGGTTGCTCCTCTCAAGGTTATAAAAATACTTTTGGTAATAATCATCGTGATCTATACATTCTGCGATGCATCTTGCAGCAGTTAATGACTAAAATAAAGGTTTGTATCGGGCGGAAACCCGCAAAAAAATCGCCGAACTCAATTACGCTTCGTAATATTCCGCCGAATTTATACAAATTGCAGCCTAGTTCGACCCCTTAAAATACGGCGTAAGCTTCGCTTTAAGAAGCAAAACCGCCTTTGAGTGGATCTGGCACACGCGCCCCTCGGTTATCCCGAGTGCCTTTGCGATGTCGGCGTACTTGAAATTCTTGTAGTAATACAGCGTGATGACCTGCTGCTCCTTGTCCTTAAGCTCGCCTATCGCTTCCGCGATGACCTTCTGCATCTCCTCTCGGAGAATTCCGTTGTCCGAAGGCGCGTCCACGGCGGGCTCGTTGATGTTGTCCTCGTAGAGCAACTCCTCAAACGACAGCGTAAGCGTGCAGGAGCACTCCGCCATAAGCTTCAGCAACTTTGCCTCGTCCATTTTCAGGTACTCGGCAAGCTCGGCGGTTGTAGGCGCTCTCCCATTTAAATTATACAACATACTGTTGGCTTTGTCAAGCGTTTTGGAGAATTTTCTGATATTTCTCGGAATCCAGTCCTGCTTGCGAATATAGTCGATTATCGCTCCGCGGACCTTGAGGCTCGCGTAGGTCTCGAACTTCGCGCCTTTTGAGGGGTCGTAGGTCTCGATAGCGTCCATAAGCGCCAGCACACCCTCGTTCACCACGTCGTCCGTTTCCCCGAACTTCACATACATATTCCGCATAGAAAGTGCGCAGGAGCGCACCAGCCCCATATTGCCGAGAACGATCTCATTGCGAAGCGCAATATCGCCGTTTTGCTTGTACAAAGCGATCTGCTCTGCATAAGTTGCACTTTCCATAGCGAACCCCTTCTGGTTGTTAGAGAATAGTTGCCGGTAATTAGTTATTATAGAGGATATGCTTACCCGTTCAAGTAACTAACTACTATTAAACTAGCTGCTATCTAAGCGAAATATTTCCAATAGCCTGTATCTGCGCGGACGCGTCTATTTCACTGTACGACAGCACCGTGATGTTCTGGATGAACTGCTCGGTGAGCTTCTTGAAATAGATGCGCACGACGGGGGACGTAAGTATTATCACATTCGGGATAACGTCCTTTATCTTGTCTATCTCCTCGTTTGTCGCCGCGACGATACTCTGAACCAAATCGGGCGCGAGCGCGAGGTAACTGCCCTGCTCGTTCTTCTTCACCGCCGAGACTATCATATCCTCGATCTGCGGGTCGAGAGTGATAACTCTCAGCGAGTTTGCCTCCGCGAAGCGGTGCGTTATCGTGCGCTTTAATGACTGCCGCACGTACTCCGTCGCGATGTCGATGTCCTTGAGGACATTCGCGTGGTCGCCGAGCGTTTCCAGAATAGTCTGAATGTCTCGTATCGGAATGCTCTCCTTAAGCAGATTTGCCAATACTTTCTGTAAATATCCGATAGATATTACTTTTGGTATAAGATCCTCAACGACAATCGGGTTTGCTTTCTTGACGTTTTCAACCATTGTATTAACGTCCTGCCGCGAGAGCAGCTCGTGCGCGTAGCGCTTCATTATCTCGCTCCAGTGCGTTATCATAACGGAAACGGGGTCGATGAGCGTATAGCCCGCCACGTCCGCCATTATCTTCTTGTCCTCGCTTATCCACTTCGCGGGAAGTCCGAACGCGGGCTCTACCGTGTCGATGCCCTCGATGTCGGACGTAACGTCGCCACTGTCAAGCGCGAGATAGTGATCGACGAGAATTTCGCCCGTTGCCACAGCCTCGCCCTTTATCTTGATGATATACGTGTTCGGGTTTATCTCGGGGTTATCCGTCATTCGCACGGATGGGATAACCATACCCATATCCATTGCGAACTGCTTTCTGAAAATGACAACGCGGTCGATGAAGTTGCCGCCGCTCTTTTCGTCAACGAGACGCAGCAACGAGTAGCCGAACTCCATTTCAATGGGCTCGACGTTCAGCAGCTTGAACACGTTGTCGATGTCGCGGTAATAGTCATTGTCGGTCTTGGGCTTTTCGAGCTCCATTTGCTCGGCCTTCGCGCGTTGAGCTATTTCAAGCTCCGCCATTTTCTTTTTGTTTCGGTCGAGCAAAATCGCCCCCGCGATAAGCGCAACGCCCAGAATGAGCATTATCGGAATCGGGAAGCCCGGAATGAACATCATCACGAGCGTCACGATGCCCGCGATCAGCAATACGAACGGCTGTGCCGTAAACTGCGCCTTGATGTCCGTCATAAGGCTGTCTGTAGAAGCCGCGCGGGTAACAATCATACCTGTCGCCACAGAGATAAGCAGCGCCGGTATCTGCGAGCAGAGACCGTCACCAACCGTCGCGAGGGAGTAGGTGTTAAGCACCGTATTGAAATCACCGCCGCCGCGCACCATACCGATGATAACGCCGCCGATGAGGTTTACGAGCGTCGTGATGATAGACATTATCGCGTCGCCCTTTACGAACTTCGTAGCACCGTCCATAGAGCCGTAGAAGTCCGCCTCACGCTGGATGTTCGAGCGCCGCGTTTTCGCTTCCTCCTCGTTTATCAGTCCGGAGTTCAAGTCCGCGTCGATAGCCATTTGCTTACCCGGCATCGCGTCGAGCGTAAATCTCGCCGCAACCTCGGATACACGCTCCGAGCCCTTGGTGATTACGATAAAGTTCACCAAAACGATGATTATGAATATCAGAAACCCGACAACCGCGTCTCCGCCCATTACGAAGTTTCCGAACGCCTTTATGATATTGCTTATGTTCCCCGAGCCGCCGCCTGAGAGAATAGATCGCGTCGTCGAGATGTTAAGCGACAGTCGAAAGACCGTCGAGATAAGGAGTATCGTCGGGAACACCGAAAACTCCAGCGCGCTTTTGATAAACATCGTCATAACGAGGATTATCAGCGAAAGCGCTATATTTAACATTATCAGAAAATCCTGCATAAATACGGGAAGCGGGATTATGATAGCGAGAACTATGAATATGATGAACAGCACCATTGAATTGGTAAGTATCTTACGTATCAAGCTCCCACCTCCTTATTTTAAAAAATTTTAAAATTCCGTCACCGGTATTGCTCTCCACTCCGCTTCGCTCCGTTACGAGCAACACCGCTGACGAAACCGGTCAGCCTGCGCTTCGCTCCGGCTGACACTTTTTGAAATTTATGCGCCGCCGTAGTGTTGCTGCAAAAGATAACGCGCTTTAATGCGCTGCCGATTCGTTGCGCGTATTGTGGTGACTTCTCCCAAAAAACGCTAACGAGAACGAAATTTGTGCGGTCTTGTTATGTTGATTTAAGTCGGTACGCGCCTTTAATGCGTCTCCGGTTTGTTGCTTTGCCGTTATGCGCGTAAAGTTTTGTGAGTCTCTTTGTAGACTACGGTGAGGACTTCCGCTACCGCGTCGTACAGCTCGTAGGGAATTTCTCTTCCCAGATCCACCTGCGCGTAAAGCGCTCTTGCGAGCGGAGGGTTTTCAACGCAATAGACGTTGTTCTCCTCGGCTATCTTTATAATACGCCGCGCCATAAGGTCTGCGCCCTTTGCGACGACCTGCGGCGCGCGGTTCTTTTCCTGATCGTATCTCAAAGCCACGGCGAAGTGCGTCGGGTTACGGATAACTACGTCCGCCGTCGGTACCTCCTGCATCATACGGCTTTGCGCCATTTCGCGCTGGCGCTGCTTTATCTTGCTTTTTATCTGCGGGTCGCCTTCCATTTGCTTGAATTCGTCCTTGACCTCCTGCTTGGACATCTTCATCTTCTTCTCGAACTGCCACCACTGGAACAGATAATCCGCCGCCGCCACGAACACGAGCACGATGCAGATAGTCATTACGAGATCGTAGATCGTAAGCGCCGTATACGCGATTCCCTGCATAACGCCGCAGTCCATAAGTGACAAAATTATCGGCAATCTGTCGCGTATCTCGTTGTACACGAGCACGCCGATGACGATCACCTCTATAAGCCCCTTTATAATGTTCGCGAAGGCTTGTATCGAGAACATTTTCTTAATTCCCGAAAGCGGATTGAGCTTCGAGAACTTGGGCTTCAGCGCCTTCATTGAGAAAAGTCCCTTGGTCTGCGCAATCGTCGGGATAATTCCCAAAACCAGCGCGAACGCGCAGATAGGTCCGACGACTACCACGACGACCGTCGCGACGTCGGCGAAAAGGCTCATTATGTTATCCTGATTTACCTCAAGCTCGCCGACCCTCTCGAAAAGGCGCGTGTTGTAGGACAGGAGATTTTTCATTATGAACTCCGCCAGAAGCCTTACTCCGGAGAAGATCCCGAGCACGGAAGCCGCCGTTACGACCTCTCGCGACTGTAAAACGTTGCCCTCTTTTCGCTGATCCTGGCGTTTTTTCGGGGTGGCTTTTTCGGTTTTTTCCTCGCCCGCCATAAGATCCCCCCTTAACGCTCAAAATCGCGCTTGCTAGCCGCCAACCAAAAATCTATGCATTATGCCGTTAAGGTTCTCGAACATAATGCTCATAAGCTTATCCATAAACTCCGCGGTGACGCCCGCGCTTGCTACAAGCACTACAAAGCCGACCATCATTTTAAGCTGAATATTCAGCACGAAAACGTGTATTGTCGGCACGGCTTTCATCATAATTCCTATGCAGAACTCCGTAATAAGCTCCGCCGCGATTATCGGCATCGCGAGCTTAACGCCGAGCGTTATCACGCTCTCGAAATAAAACACGAGCAGCCTGAAAACGTCTATATCAAGCCCCGTCCAACCGAGCGGAATGCTCTCGTAGGACATCGCGCAAAGGCTGATGTAGCTTTTGTGTCCGCCCACGACGAAGAAATACGTCATAAACCAAAGGCTGTAATACTGAGTTGCTATGCCCGCGCTTCCGAACGTCGGATCGTAGCTCTTCGCCATTGTCAACCCTATCTGCATATCAATGACTTCACCCGCGAACGAGAACACCTGCAGCATCAGATTTACGAGAAAACCCAGCACCGCGCCCACAAGGAGCTCCTTGCCGAAATCAAACACGAACGGGAAAAGCCCGCTCGGCATTGTATAGTTGAAATCGCCGCCCGCCGTCATTACCGCCGCCAATACAAGCGACATTCCCGCTTTGTAGCTGTTCGGTATCCCGCGGCGCGAAAAAATCGGGTTAAACGTGAATATCCCCGTCGTCCGCGCCAGAACCATTACGAATACGACGACGTTCGTTAATATAATGCTCCATATTTCAGACACGGCTAAACCCCTACATTAAATTGAATTAACTTATCGGCGTTCCCGCCATTGTATCGAAAATATACTTGATGAAGTCTATTATCTCGTTGGTCATCCAAGGTCCGAGCGCGAACAGCGCCAAGCCAACCGCGACTAATTTCGGCGCGAACGTCAGCGTCTGCTCGTGAACCTGCGTTGCCGCTTGCAAAATCGCGATAACAAGTCCGACTATCATCGCAACAAGCAAGATAGGCAGACCGAGCTTGAACGTCAACACCATGACCTCGCGGAATATTTCCATTACTTTATCCTGAGTCATTTAAGAAACACCCGCCTTTGCTACAAATTGTAGCTCGTAACCAGCGAGCCTACAAGTAAAGTCCAGCCGTCCGCCAACACGAAAACAAGTATCTTGAACGGCATTGAGATCATCGCGGGCGGGAGCATCATCATACCCATCGACATAAGCGTCGAGCCCACAACGATATCTATTACCAAAAACGGCAGGAAAATCATAAAGCCCATCTGGAACGCGCGTTTGAGCTCGCTTATCATAAAGCTCGGGATTATGACCGTAAGCGACAGGTCGTTTTCCTTGTATTCCTCCGTCATTCCGCCCTCCGGAGCCTCCGTTTTTGAGAGCTTCACGAAAAACTCCAGATCATCGTTTGAGGTTTGCTTCAGCATAAATTTCTTCAGAGGCACCGCGGCGCGTTCGAAAGCTTCCTTGGTCGTGATCTGCTCGTTGGCGTATGGCTCGTAAGCAACCTCGTTTACCTCTTTAAGCACGGGCGCCATAATGAAGATCGTCAGGAACAGCGCCATTCCCGTGAGCACCATATTCGGCGGCGTGCTTTGCGTCTGCATTGCGCTGCGCAAAAAGCCCAGCACGATTATGATACGCGCGAAGCAAGTCATCATAATCAGAATTGACGGCAATAGTGCTATCAGCGTCATCAGAATGATGATCTGCAGCGGCTGCGAAGCGTCCACGCCGATCACCTGCTGAAGCACCGAAGCGCCCGGCGTGCTCCCGACGCTCACGGGATCGGTATCGAGATAGCCCGATGTGTTCGCGTCCGAAGTGCCGGTGTTATTGCCGTTATTAAGCGTCGCGTCGATTGCGTCCGCCGCCGCGCCAATGAGATCCGCCGCGGCGTCTCCCGTTGTCGTTTGCGGAGTTGAAGCCGCGTAGGCTCTCAGGCTCGCGAACGTGAACGTAAACAATATTGTCAGAAAAAGCGAGACCGCAAACGCAAGCACGAGCTTCTTGTCCGCTTTTATCAAACGTTTAAACAAAATCGTACCTCCGTTACTTCTTCTTTTTCATATTCCCAAGAATCGTTTTAAAGCTCTCAGCGAAGCTCGGCGGGGCTTCCTCCTCGGCGCGCGCGAGGATCTCCTCCTCGCTTTCGTCGAGCTCGCATATCTTTTCGGTGTGCGAGCTTGTCACCCCAAGCACCATACACTTCCCGCGGACGCTCACCAAAAGGAGCATTTTATCGGGACCTAAATTGATCCGCTCAAGGATCTTCATATTCCTGTCTCTTATACACAACT
>JAIDPG010000102.1 GCA_029062865.1 Oscillospiraceae bacterium | reverse complement strand
AGGAAATGCACAGCGCCGTGGAGCTCGAGGTTCCGCTGCTTGTTGACGCGAAGTGCGGGAAGAATTGGTTTGAGAGCCATTAAAAGCAGATAATAAAGACAACGTAAGAGCTTTAACAGGATCAGTGTTAAAATTCAAGTCCGCATAC
Source organism: Oscillospiraceae bacterium (assembly GCA_029062865.1). Lineage (GTDB taxonomy): Bacteria > Bacillota > Clostridia > Oscillospirales > Ruminococcaceae > CAG-115. The sequence continues at coordinate 866 of JAIDPG010000102.1, read as the reverse complement.
GAATGGTATAAAAAATGTACAAATACGAAACTCACCTCCACACCTCGGAGGGCAGCTCCTGCGCGTCGAGCACGGGCGCGGAAATGGCGCGCGCTCATAAAGCTGCGGGCTATGACGGGATTTTCGTGACGGATCATTTCTTCAATTCCAGCACGACCGTCCCCGAAAATCTTCCGTGGGAAGAGCGGATAGAGCTCTATTGCAGGGGCTATGAAAACGCCCTCGCAGAGGGAAACAAAATCGGGCTCGACGTGTTTTTCGGCGTGGAGTGGACGGTGCGCGGCGCGGATTTTCTGATCTACAACAAGGGCAAGGAATGGCTCAAGGCTAACGAGCATCTGCTGATGAACGAGGACGCGCGCGAGCTGTTTCGCGAGGTGCGGAAAACTGGCGGATTTGTCGTCCACGCGCACCCGTTCCGCGAGGCGGGCTACATTCCGTTCATAAGCCTCTACCCGCACGACGTGGACGCGGTAGAAGTCATAAACCTGCGAAACGCCAACCCGATTTTCGGAGGAAGCACGATATACAACGACCGCGCCGAGCAATACGCGAGGATGTACGGACTCCCCGCGACGGGCGGCTCGGACACTCACAATGTTGATCAGATAGCGGACGGCGGGATTTTCGTGCCCGATAAAATCAACTCGCCCGAGGATTATCTTCGGCAGATCAAAGAGGGCTTTGTTATCCCGCTTTCGGGACAATTAAAATAACTCATCGGAGAAGAAATGACACTGAATTTTGAAGATTTCGGCATAGCAAAGCGCGACGGAAACCCGCTTCGCGATTATCTCATCGTGAATAAAACGCAGTCGAAGCATTATCCGAGAGACCCGCGCGAGACGGCTTCGCGCTGCGACGAA
>JAIDPG010000101.1 GCA_029062865.1 Oscillospiraceae bacterium | reverse complement strand
CTAAATTTCCGCGCGGTTGTCAACAGTTATTAAGTATTTTTCACAAAATTGTCAGCAGGACTTAACATATTTTTCCACGGGATTTTGCATTAAAAACCCGCCGCCTCCTGCAAATGCTGCCGCTCGGCTTGCCGTTTGGCACGGGTTATTTCGCACATTTGCCGCATTTATATATGGTGCTCACCGATTTGAAAAATATCCCGCAAAATGAAAGATTTGAGAAAAATTCTTGCAAAATGCACTTGACATTTTTTGACGATTGATGTATAATAATATTGTATTTACAAGGGCGGCACATTAAAGGCGCGTCGTGAGCCAAGCGGCGTAACTTTAGCGCCCTGAAGCGGAAGTTAGTGTATCGGTGGTGCTGTAACAGTAGTTTACAGCTCACATCAACACAACAATAACGCGTGGCGCGAAAAAGCGCCTGCTAAAGTGGAGTGAAGCGAAACGAAACGGAACTTTAGTAGGCGGCTAGCGCGCGAACGCGCGCGCTTTTTCGCGATTTTTTAATAAGGAGAAGATAATTATGTTACAGAAAGAGGGAGCGACACGAATTCCGGCGGGCTGCGCTATCTCGGGCTTCATCAACAGAAGCGGCAGACGGACAAACGGCAGCGTTATCGTGAATTCGATCGGCTGTATGCACGAGCGCTCGAACGGCTTGGGCGGCGGCTATGCGGGATACGGGATCTATCCGGAGTATAAGGATCAATACGCTTTGCACGTGTTTTACGATTCAAGCGAGGCGAGGATCAAGTGCGAGGCGTTTCTCGACCGCCACTTCGACGTGGTGAACCTGTCGAGAATTCCCGTGCGGAAAAACCCGAACATCACCGACGAGCCGCTTATCTGGCGGTATTTCGTAAATCCCCTGCCGACTAAGCTGCAGGACAGCCAGCTTGACGAGCGGACGTTTGTCGCGAAATGCGTTATAAAGATCAACGATAAGATAGACGGCGCGTATGTGTTCTCAAGCGGCAAAAATATGGGCGTTTTCAAGGCTGTCGGCTACCCGGAGGACGTCGGCGACTTCTACCGGCTTGAGGAATACGACGGCTGGGCTTGGACGGTTCACGGGCGTTATCCTACAAACACCCCCGGCTGGTGGGGCGGCGCGCACCCGTTCTCGCTGCTGGACTACACGATAGTCCACAACGGCGAGATCTCGTCCTATGACGCGAACCGCCGCTTTATAGAGATGTTCGGCTATAAGTGCAACCTGCTTACGGATACCGAGGTTATCACGTACATAATCGACTATCTTCACAGACGGCTTGAAATGCCGCTTGAGGACGTGGCAAAGGTGATTGCTTCGCCGTTCTGGAGCGAGCTTGAAAGCGGCAAATTCTCACCCGAGGACACGGAAAAGTACCGTCATTTCAGGAACGTTTATTCGAGCCTGCTGATAACGGGTCCGTTCTCGATAATCCTCGGCTTCAACAACGGGCTTATGGCGCTTAACGACCGCTTGAAGCTGCGCTCGATGGTTGCCGCCGAAAAGGACGACACGGTGTTCATTTCAAGCGAGGAGTGCTCGATAAGAACGATGTGTCCGGACGTTGACAGAATATGGAGTCCGCGCGGCGGCGAGCCTATCATTGTGACCTTGGATAAAGACGCGCAGAAAGGGGTGTGATAAACGTGGCAATAAATTTTATGAACCCTCTGTTTGAGGTTTTGAGAAATCCCGACAAATGCATAAAGTGCCGCGTTTGTGAGCGCCAATGCGCCAACGAGGTACATAAATACGACGCGGAGCTCGACAAAATGATCTCCGACGAAACCAACTGCGTGGACTGCCAGAGGTGCGTTTGCCTCTGCCCCACTCACGCGATCAAGATCAAACCGAATGAGAACAAGTTCCGCGAGAACGGCAACTGGTCTCAGCAGATCATGGACGAGGTGTATAAGCAAGCGGGAAGCGGCGGCGTGCTGCTTTCGGCAATGGGCACGCCGAAGGATTATCCCGTATATTGGGATAAGATTCTGCTGAACGCCTCGCAAGTAACGAACCCTCCTATCGACCCGCTCCGCGAGCCTATGGAGACCAAGACGTTCCTCGGCAAGAAGAACCAGAAGATCACCTACGACGAGAACGGCAAGGCGCATTACGAAAAAACGCCGTATCTCGAGCTGGACGTGCCGATAATGTTCTCGGCGATGTCGTTCGGGTCGATTTCAAAGAACGCGCACGAGAGCTTAGCGAGAGCCGCGACGGAGCTCGGTACATATTACAACACGGGCGAGGGCGGCTTGCACGAGGATTTTTACAAGTACGGAAAAAACACTATCTGCCAGGTGGCTTCGGGGCGCTTCGGCGTGTTCAAGGGCTATCTTGACGCGGGCGCGGCTATTGAGATAAAAATGGGTCAGGGCGCGAAGCCGGGCATCGGCGGGCATCTCCCCGGAATGAAGATAAACGACGAGATTTCGAAAACGCGTATGATACCGAAGGGCACGGACGCTATCTCCCCCGCTCCTCACCACGATATTTATTCTATCGAGGATCTTCGTCAATTGGTTTTCTCACTCAAAGAGGCTACTAACTGGGAGAAGCCCGTTATCGTGAAGATCGCGGCGGTGCATAATGTCGCGGCGATAGCCTCGGGCGTGGCGCGCTCGGGCGCGGATATAATCGCGATAGACGGCTTCAGAGGCGGCACGGGCGCGGCTCCTACGAGAATTCGCGATAACGTGGGAATTCCTATCGAGCTCGCTCTCGCAAGCGTTGACGCGCGTCTTCGCGACGAGGGAATAAGAAACGACGTTTCGGTAGTTGTCGGCGGCTCGGTGCGCTCGGCGGCTGATGTCGTAAAGGCGATAGCTTTGGGCGCGGACGCTTGCTATATCGCGTCGTCGGCGCTGCTGGCTCTGGGCTGTCACCTCTGCCGCTCGTGCAACACGGGCAAGTGCAACTGGGGCATCGCGACGCAGCGGGCGGATCTGGTAAAGCGGCTTAATCCCGAAATAGGCTATCAACGGCTTGTAAATCTTGTTACCGCTTGGGATCACGAGATCAAGGAAATGATGGGCGGCATGGGTATCAACTCTATCGAAGCGCTCCGCGGGAACAGGCTTATGCTGCGCGGGGTTGGGCTTAACCAGAAAGAGCTGGATATTCTGGGAATACAACATGCAGGTGAATAAGGGGGACAGTTCAGATGAAAAAAGTTTACGTAAACGAGGACTGGTGCCTTGCCTGTCACTTGTGCGAATATTACTGCGCGGCGGCGAACAGCGGCGCGGAGAATATGATAAAGGCGTTCAAGAGCGGGAAAAATCCCGTGCCGAGAATTCAGGTGGAGGAAGGCAGCGAGGTGAATTTCGCGGTGCAGTGCCGCCATTGCGACGGCAAAGCGTGCGTTAAGGGCTGTATCGCGGGGGCGCTTTCGGTAACGCCCGAGGGCGTGGTAGTCTGCGACGAAGAAAAATGCGTAGGCTGCGGAACGTGCGTTCTGAGCTGCCCGTTCGGGTGCATTGTTATCGACGAGGAAAACCACAGGATCGCGAAGTGCGATCTTTGCACGAAAAACCACGACGGCGAGCCGGCGTGCGTTCAGGGCTGCCCGAACAAGGCGATTGTGTTTGAGGAGAGGTGAGAATAGATGAATTATGTAATTATCGGCAACTCCGCGGCGGCGGTCGGCACGATAGCGGGTATCCGCGAGTTCGACAGCACGGGAAGCATAACCGTTATTTCCGATGAGAAGTATCACACCTATTCCCGCCCGCTGATCTCATATTGGCTGCAGGGTAAGATATCGGACAAGAATATTATGTACCGTCCCGCGGATTTTTACGAGAAGAACGGCGTAACGCCCATTCTCGGCAAGAGAGTAACGAAAATCGACGCGGAAAACAAGGCGGTCGTATTAGACGACGGGCTCTCCGTGCCCTATGACAAGCTTATGGTCGCGACAGGCTCAAAGCCGTTCGTGCCGCCTATGAACGGGCTGGATAAGGTGCATTATTACACGTTTATGAGCTATGATTCGGCGAAGGCTATCCGCGCGGAGGCAAAGGACGGCATGAGGGTGCTGATAATCGGCGCGGGGCTTATCGGCTTAAAGGCTGCGGAGGCGCTTTCGGCGTACAACGCGAAGATAACCGTTGTGGATATGGCGGACAGAATTCTGCCGTCGATCCTCGATGTACGCGCGGGCGTTAAAATGCAGAAGCATATCGAAAATCAGGGCGTGAGATTTATCCTCGGAACGTCCGCGGAGGAGCTTTCGGAGCACTCCGCGAAGCTGAAAAACGGCGTTACCGTGGACTTTGATATGCTGATAATCGCGGTGGGCGTTCGCCCGAACACCGAGCTTATCGCGGACGCGGGCGGCAAGGTCGACCGCGGCGTTATCACCGATCTTACACAGAAAACGACGCTCGACGACGTGTACGCGGCGGGCGACTGCACGGTGAGCTACGACGCTTCGTCCGACACAAACAAGATACTCGCGCTGCTTCCGAACGCGTATATGCAGGGCGAGGTCGCGGGGCGGAATATGGCGGGGCGCGAGTTCAATTACGTAAACGCCATTCCGATGAACGCTATCGGCTTCTTCGGGCTGCACATCATCACGGCGGGCTCTTACGACGGCGAGGAATATGTCGACGAGGACGAGAATAATTATAAAAAGCTGGTGTTCCGCGACAATACGCTCAAAGGGTTCATTCTTATGGGCGACGTAAAGCGCGCGGGGATCTACACCTCTATGATAAAGGAACGCATCGACCTCGGCGAGGTAGACGTGGAACTTATGAAAAAAGCTCCGCAGATGATGATGTTCGGCAAGGCGCGCAGGCTGGATAAGCTGGGAGGGATAAGCAAATGATTGTTGACGCTAAAAACTACGATTACACCGAAATAAACAAAATAATCCGCGAAAGCGCGGAGGAGAGGTTCGAGTTTAAAAACGTCCTCGGTCAGCGCTATCTCGGCGCGGGAACGTCCGGAAAGGAGATGATCATCGAGGGCACGCCCGGAAACGCGCTGGGAGCGTATCTCAACGGCTCGAAGATCATCGTCCACGGCAACGCCCAGGACGCTATCGGCGACACAATGAACGACGGCGCTATTATCGTCCACGGAAACTGCGGCGACACGACGGGCTACGCAATGCGCTCGGGCGAGATTTACGTGCAGGGCAACGCGGGCTATCGCGTCGGGATACATATGAAAAGCTATGAGAATCTGTACCCGATAATCGTCATCGGCGGCAAGGTCGGGGATTTCCTAGGGGAATATCAGGCGGGCGGCATTATCATCGTGTTCGGCATTGGCATTGAGGGCTGTCCCGTGGGATCGTTCTGCGGCACGGGAATGCACGGCGGCGAGATGTTCATCAGAAGCGAGACCGCGCCCGAGGGGCTTCCGAAGCAGGTTTGCTGCGCGGAGGCAACCGACGAGGAAAAGCTGTCGATACGCCACTACGCGGAGCGCTTTGTAAAGCACTTCGGAGGAAGCGCCGACGAGCTTCTCGCGTCGAGATTCTGGAAGCTCACGCCGAACTCCGCGTCGCCTTATAAGCAGCTTTACGTGAACAATTAAGATCATCGCCCCCCTAAGAGGAGAGAGGCGCGAAACACTCATTTATACTTATGGCGAGGAGGAATATGAGAAAATGAAAATATTCGCAGTCGCCAAAACAGAGGAAGCCGCAAACGGTATCGGCGCGGCTTTGGAGGAGCTTTGTACGGAGTTTTCGGGATTTTCCGACGAGCGCGAGGCGCTTGAGATCATCGAAAGAGCTGAAAAAACGCCGTGCGACGCGGTTGTCGTTTCGCTTCCGCTAAAAAGCGAATTCGGGCTGGATTTCACGGCGGAGCTTTCCAAAAAAAGCGGCGCGGCGATAATAGTCCTCGCCCGCGCGGACATCGCCGAGGAGGTTCAGCGGCGGATAAAGTTCACGGGGGCGTTCGTCATCGGCAAGCCGTTCCCGAAAAGCGTGCTCGCGAACACCGTGAAAATGGCGCTGCTCGCCAAGGAGAACATTCAGCGGCTGGAGCGGGAAAACAGCGAGCTTTCAAAGCAGCTCGACGACGTAAAGGCTATTGACCGCGCGAAGTGCTGCCTTATCGAGTACCTGAACCTGACGGAAAACCAAGCCCACCGCCACATTCAGAAGCTCGCGATGGACACGCGGAAAACGCAGCGTGAGATAGCGGACGACATTCTCCGGACATACGCCGGAGTTGTCAACGTATAAATCAAAAATCCCCCGCCGGAGGCGGGGGATTTTATTTAGCTTTCTGCTGCTTCTTCGGGAGTTTTGTATTCGATGATCGTCACACTTTCGATGATGATGTCCGTCTTGGGCTTGGTTTTGTTGCCCTCTCTGCCCATTACCACATCAACGCCCGAGAGCTTGTCGAGCACGTCAAAGCCCGCGTAGATCTGCCCGAATACCGTGAAGCCGCCGTCCCAGAGCGGGTTGCCGCCCTTTTCGGCGTATTTCTTCACAACGTCGTCGGACGCTTTGCCTATCATATCCGCGAGGTTGGTGTAATAAGTCTCCTGATAGGTCAGATACTCAAGCAGCGGGTCGCCCTCTTCAAGGCTCTCCTTCTGGTCGGCGTAGAGCGTCGCCTCGTTTTTGATCAGATCCGCGGAATACTTCGTAATATCATCAACCTTCTTGTTGTTCACCATATAGAACGTCGTCGTGTTGTAGCCGTACTGATCCGCGACATAGCCCACCGCGCCGTAGAAGTTCCGCGCGTCTTCGTGGGTCTCCACACCGAACTGCCCGTCGTCGTTGATAAGCGCCGTGCCGCCAGTGCCGTCGCCGTTCAGCGAGCCGCCTCTGATGCACTCATCCTTTGCGACGTAGTGAATTTTCAACCCGTCGTAATAGCCGCTCTCGGCAAGCTTGATAAAGTTATCCACCGCGTTCGGAGCTAAATCGGGGAAAAGCTTGACGGAGATCGTGCCGTAATCCTCGATAACGATATCGGCTATCTTGTCGCCGTCGGCAAGCGTAATTTCCTCCGCGACGTTGCCCGCGGGAGCTTTGCCGCACGCCGTAAGGCTAAGCATACAGCCCGCCGCAAGCAGGCAGCTCAAAACAATGTTCTTGATTTTTTTCAGTCTCATTTTCAATACCTCGCTTTATCCAAAAAAATCGAAACGGTCACTTTATTGATTATAATATCCTCGACGGGGCTGCTTTTCTCGCCTCTGCCGTTATCCTCGACCTCCACAGCCGAGATCGCGTCCACAACGTCAAAGCCCTTGTAAACCTGCCCGAAAACCGTGTAGTTCCCGTCAAGCGGCGCGTAGCCGCCAACCTCCCGATAACGCGCCTTCACCTCGTCCGTCGCGTAGTTCTTGAAGTCGAGCGTGTTCTGGTCGTACTGTATCTCGTGGAGATTATTGGTTATCTGGTAATCGGTTAAATTCTTGGCGTTCGCGGTGAGCTCGTCCAGCCGGAGATTGATGCTGTTCGTTATTCTTTCCGTGTCCGACGTGTCAATAGTCTGCGGAGCTTTGGAATTCACGATGTAAAACTGCGTCGAATTCTTCCCCGCGGCGTTGGCGTAGCAAAGCGCGCCGTAATAATGCCGGGCGTTCTGCGCGGTTTCTATATCGAATTCCCCGCCGTTCACCATTGCGTCGCCGCCCGTGCCGTCGCCGTTAAGCGAGCCGCCCTGAAACATAAAGTTTTCCCGAACGCGGTGGATCTTAAGCCCCTCATAATACCCCGAATCACAGAGCTTTTGGAAGTTTTCCACTCCCACCGGCGCCGCCTTCGGGAAAAGCACCGCCTTTATCTCGCCAAAGCCCTCTATCTCGAACGTCGCGATAAGATCCCCGCTCTTTGGGGAGACGTCAACGACGTTTCCGTCAAAGCCGTCGATCACGGCGGGCTTGCTGCTTTTTACGTTATAGCGCTTGCCGCTGCAGCCCGTAAGCGTTATTGCCATTGCTCCGCACAACAGCGCGGCGCAGATTTTCTTCATCATTTTTGCTCCGCTCCTTTCGACTCTGCGGATTCACTTAAGCCACTGCCCGCGGGCTTATCGTGAAGCGGCGGTCTCGGATACTCGTCCGTTTTGTCGCCGTCCTTGAATTCCGAGATAGTGACGGATCTGATCATCACAACGTCCGCCGCCTCGTCTTTATCGTTCGCGGAGATCATCGTCAGCTTCCGCACAACGTCCATTCCGAGATACGTCTGCCCGAAAACGGTATACTCGCCCGCGTATTCAAACACCCCGCCGACCTCGTAAAACTTGTCGAACATCGTCATCATTTTCTCGCGGACTGTTTCGTCCTCCATATCCTTCGCGCTTTCCTTAAGCTCGATTATCGCTTCCTCGGTGAGCGTCTCATCGTCGTTGTTGATCACAACCCACCGCGCGTCGCTTTTGCCCGACTTTTCGGAGTAGCTCAAAAGCGCCCCAGCAAAAGGCCACAGATCGACGCAATACTCGTTGTCGATAAGCTCGTCGTCGTTCTCTCTGCCGAGGTATCTGCCCTTTTTGTCCTCAAAGCCGCCCGTCAGAAAATACATACCGCGCTTCACGCCCTTTACGGGCGTATCGTTATAAACGCCCGCACCGGCTTTTTCGATGAAATTGCGGACGGTGTTCGGGGCGTACTGCTCGTAAAGCACGACGCGAATTTCCCCGAAGTCCGTGTCGATTATCGCTATCTTATCTCCCGCCGACGGGGCTTTGAGCTGGATATAATCCGTGTTCATCTGCGTGAAGTCGTAGCTCATCATACCGTTTTCGGGCTCGGGCTCTTTGCTTTTGCAGCCTGACAGCGAAAGCGTAAACGCCGCCGCGAGAATTGCGGCTATTATCTTTTTCAATTTTATTATCCTTTCTTATTTTAAAGTCGCGAAAAAGCGCGCGCTAGCCGCCTGCAAAGGCTCCGGTCGCTTCGCTCCCTGCACCTTTGCAGGCGCTTTTTTCGCGACACGGCACCCCGGCAGGCATACTGTTTTATTACGCGCATATAATGCGCCGCCCTTGTGTTGACTGCTGCTTACGCCTTTTTAACAACAGTTCCCTGACGCGTTTCCTCTACGATATATCCCATTTCGGTGATTTTATCGCGGAGCGCGTCTGCGAGTTGAAAATCCTTTGCTTTGCGGGCGGCTTTCCGCTGCTCTATAAGCTCGGTTATCTCCGCGGGGATCTCGTCGTCATTCTTATTATACAACAAACCGAGTACGTTTGTCAATCCCGAAAATTCATCAAGATAAGCGGAAACATCTCCTTTTGTGACGTTCGGGTCGGAAAGCGCGGTATTTATCCTGCGGACGAGCTCGAAAACCGCCGCGATGCCGTCCGCGGTGTTAAGGTCGTCGTCCATTGCGGTTATGAACTCCTCGCGAGCCTTTTTCGTGATCTCAAGTGTGCCCGCCGAAGCCTCGCCGTCCTTTGCGGAAGCGAGAACGCGCTTCATCGCGTCGCGGCAGTTGTAGAGCCGCTCCAGCGCCGCCTTGCAGCTTTCGATTACCTCCACGGTGTAATTCAGCTGACCTCTGTATTGAACGGAGAGCAGCATAAAGCGGATAGGCTCGTATCCGAACTTCGCCGCCATATCGCGGACAAGGAAGAAATTCCCCGCGGATTTCGACATTTTTTTGTTGTCAACGTTGAGCATCCCGTTGTGCATCCAGATGTTCGCGAGGGCGCAGCCCGTCGCGCACTCGCTCTGGGCGATCTCATTCTCGTGGTGCGGGAAGATAAGATCCGCGCCGCCGCCGTGAATGTCGATCGTGTCGCCGATGTAGTGCCTGCTCATCGCCGAGCACTCGATATGCCAGCCGGGTCTGCCCTTGCCGAACGGCGAATCCCAGTACGGCTCGCCGGGCTTTGCGGCTTTCCATACCGCGAAATCCATAGGATCGCGCTTCTTTTCGCCGACCTCTATTCTCGCTCCCGCCTTGAGATCGTCAAGCGGCTGGTGCGAGAGCTTGCCGTATTCGGGGAATTTTCCCACGTCAAAATAAACGTCGCCGTCCGCTTCATAAGCGAAACCCTTGTCGACAAGCGTTTTCACAATGTCGATGATGATGTCCATATTCTCGGTGACCTTCGGGTGAACGTCGGCGCGGCGGACGTTCAGACCGTCCGCGTCGATGAAGTATTCCTTTATCGCGTTCTCCGAGACCTCAAGCGCGGTTTTCCCGAGCTCGTTGGCTTTTTTGATTATCTTGTCGTCCACGTCGGTGAAGTTCTGCACGTAAAAGACCTTGTTCCCGCGGAACTCGAGATAACGCCGAAGCGTGTCAAAAACGCAGAGAGCGCGGGCGTTGCCGATGTGAATGAGGTTGTAGACCGTCGGCCCGCAGCAATAAATTTTCACCGTATTCTCGGTTATCGGCTTTAATTCCTCTTTTTTGCGCGTCATTGTGTTGTAGATCTGCATTATTTTTCCTCCTTAAGCTTCCGTATATCTTCTCTAAGCTCGTTCAGCTCTTTCGTCAGCCTGTCGATGTGAACCTGCTGCTCGCAGATAAGCTGGCTTACTGGGTCGGGAATGTGTATCTGGTCTAGATCGGCGTTGTTTACGCGAACGCCGTCGCGGCGGACGATCCTCGCGGGAACGCCGACGGCGGTGCAGTTCGGCGGGACTTCCTCCAGCACCACGGCGTTCGCCGCGATCTTGGAGTTGTCGCCGATCTTGAACGGCCCGAGAACTCTCGCGCCCGCGCCGACCATTACGTTGTTCCCAAGCGTCGGGTGGCGCTTACCTATGTCCTTGCCGGTGCCGCCGAGCGTGACGTTCTGATAAAGCGTGCAGTTGTCGCCGATCTCGGTCGTTTCGCCGATGACAACGCCCGCGCCGTGGTCGATAAACAAGCCCTTGCCGATCTTCGCGCCGGGGTGAATTTCAATGCCCGTCTTGTGCCTCGCGCGCTGGGAGATCCACCGCGCGATGAACTTGTGCCCGTGCGTGTGGAACCAGTGCGCCGTACGGTAGCTCCTGAGCGCCCTCAGCGACGGGTACAGAAAAAGCACCTCCCACGTCGAGCGCACCGCGGGGTCTCGCGCCTTTATCGAAGCGATCTCCGCCCTTAACTTATCAAACATATTTTCCTCCGGATAAAACAAAAAGCCCACGCGCTCCGTTAAATTACGGTAAGCGCGAAGGCGTTCAAAACGCTGTTCCACTTCGCTTCGGAGGTATTTTTTAATACCGCCCTCATTGCTCCTTAACGCGGAAAACGTGCGCGGATACTGGATTTCCCCGCGCCGACTTGTCCTCTCGCCGACAGCGAGGGATAAACAGCCGCACTTCTCCGAGCGTAATCTCCGCGCTTCCACCAACCGCGCGGCTCTCTGGGCATTGCCGTTTCGGGTACTCTGACTGTTGTCGTCTTTGCTCTTGGTTTTTCCCGACTGCGGCGGGAAAAATCCCATTAAATTAAATATATAATATTATAACACATTTCCAAGCATTTTTCAATGGTGAATTCCGCTAATCTGCGGCGCTCCGATTTAAATACTTTGTGCAATTTGTACAATTCTCTTGGCTACAAAATCACGAGCAGCAGCGCGAAAATCAGCTTGCTGTCCGCCTTTTCGCGCATCAGCAGCATGATCAGCGCGAGGATTATCAGCGTGTCGCTGTCGTCGAGCAAGCCGCGGGCTTGCGGCTTGGGAGGGCATTTCGGAGCCCCGCGCGGAGGCTCGTCAAGACAAGCCTTGTCACAGCGGGGCTTGCGCTCCTCGCGGAGATCGTCCTCGTTATCGTCAAGATCCCGCGAATATTCCGCGGACTGCGTTGTGCTCCAAACCACGGCGAGCCCCCCTTTTTCAGAAAACTCATTTTTCAAATTACTGTTTTTTGTGTGTTCACACCTGCGACGGGGAAAACGCGGTCAAGTTTACATCAGCTTGCCGAAAATGCCACTGTCCTTGATAAGCGGCAGCAGCGAAAACAGCTTCATCAAGCGTATCGCCGAGTCGATCTTCGCGCGGTTTTCCTCGCGGAGAAGCGGCTTCAGCGCGAGCAGGAAGCGCTCGTTGTCGTCGGGCTGGTTGAGCGTCTCAAACGGCGCGAGCATCTTTATCAGC
>JAIDPG010000100.1 GCA_029062865.1 Oscillospiraceae bacterium | reverse complement strand
GCTCGAGAGCCCGCGCGATGTCTTCCGAGTAAAGCATCATCATCGAGTTTTCGTCATAGGCGACGAGCAGAACATGGAGGTCCTCCTTCTCGCGCGTCGCGAACTGATAGATGATAAACGCCGCGATCGCCGCGAACAGTACGCCCAAAATCACAAACATCTTGTTGCGGTAAACAAAGCTCGAAAGCCGCTGGAGGACGTTCTCCTTCGGCGGCTCTCCGTAGCCCGTTTCGGGGATAATTTCGCTCTCCTCGATCAAGCCCTGCTTCATTTTCAGAAGCGCGATGCGCTCCTCTCTGTCGCGGGCGGCGCGCTCCTCGTCGGTTTCGCGTTTTCCGTTTGCCATAAAATCAACTCCGATAAAATCAAATACTCTCAAGCGCCGTTTTAAAGGGCGCGAGGTCGGGGAAATCCTTGAGAGCCTTGTCATACTCCACAGCAGCACGATGTTGTTGCCATTTTACATTTTATTCCTTTTATCTATTTTGTTATTTCCCCGCCGGAGGCGGGGAAATAACTCCTGTTATTAGAAATTCGGTCTCATTGTCGGGAACAGCAGAACATCACGTATGCTCGGCTGGTTTGTGAGGAGCATAACAAGTCTGTCAAGACCGAAGCCCAGACCGCCTGTCGGCGGGAGACCGTACTCAAGCGCGGTCACGAAATCCTCGTCGACTTGCGCGTCGTTGCCGCCCTGAGCGCGCTTTGCCTCAACCTGCTTTACGAAGCGCTCTCTCTGGTCGATCGGGTCGTTGAGCTCGGAGAACGCGTTGCCGAACTCCGTGCCGTTGATGAAATACTCAAAGCGCTCTGTGAACGCGGGGAACTCGGGCTTGCGCTTCGCGAGCGGCGAATTCTCGACAGGGTAATCGTAGATGATCGTCGGCTGGATAAGCTTATCCTCGACAAACGCGTCAAAAAACGCGATAAGCACGTGCCCCTTTGTCGAATTCGCGTCAACGCCATCCTCTACGCCCTTTTCCTTTGCCGCGCGGCGAGCGTCCTCGTCGGTCGCCCAGTCGTTGTAGTCAACGCCCGCGTACTTCTTCACGGCTTCTATCATCGTCAAGCGCTCCCACGGCTTGCCGACGGCTATCTGCTTGCCCGCGAACTCCACCGTGTCCGTGCCGCAGACGTTCAGCGTTACGGTTCTGTAGAGCTCCTCGATAAGATCCATCATTCCGAAATAATCAATATACGCCTGATACATCTCGATAGTCGTGAACTCGGGGTTGTGCGTCGCGTCCATGCCCTCGTTGCGGAAAATTCTCCCGACCTCGTAAACCTTGTCAAAGCCGCCGACGATAAGTCGCTTTAAGTACAGCTCGGTTTCTATTCTCAGATACATATCGATGTCAAGCGCGTTGTGGTGTGTCTTGAAGGGTCTTGCCGCCGCTCCTATTTCGAGAGGCAGAAGCACCGGTGTGTCGACCTCGACATAACCGTGACCGTCAAGGAACTTTCGTATCTCGCTGATGATCTTAGAGCGCTTCTGGAATACGTCCTTTACCTCGGGGTTCGCGATCAAGTCGAGATAGCGCTTGCGATAGCGCTCCTCCTTGTCCTTAAGCCCGTGCCACTTTTCGGGGAGCGGGAGAAGCGACTTCGACAGCAGCGTTATATCCTTCGCGTGGACGGAGATCTCGCCCGTCTTGGTCTTGAAAACATAGCCCACAACGCCCACAATATCGCCGAGATCCCACTTCTTGAACTCCGCGAACTTGTCCTCGCCGACGCCGTCTATGCGCACGTAAACCTGCATTCTGTCGGAGCTGTCGCGCACGTCAAAAAAGCTCGCCTTACCCATAATTCTGCGGGACATAATTCTTCCCGCGATAGTAACATCTTGGTTTTCGAGCTCGTCAAAGCGTGCGCGTATCTCGCTGTTGTAAATGCTCACGGGGAACTTTGTTATCGTATACGGATCCTTGCCCGCCGCCTTCAACGCGTCGAGCTTTTCAAGCCGAACGCGGTGCTGCTCGTCCATTTGAGCTCTTATTTCCTCTTCGGTGAGTTCAACCTCTTCTGTATTCTTAATTTCGTCTGCCATTAGTAATATCCTTTCTTTACATTTCCCCCGCCGTTGGCGGGGGAAATTATGTTTATTTTTTCACGTTTTCACTAAGAGCGTGTTTAGTATCTCTCAGCACGCATCTTTCTTGCATCTTTTGCGTATTTCTTCGTTGTTTTTCCTTGACGTACATAAAGACGTCTGCGGAAAAACGCCTCGAAATCCGCAAAATCTGCTGCGAAATCTGCGCGCCTCGAGATACTAAACAAGCTCTAAGGGAAAACCGTCAACTGTCATTAGTCGTCCTTGCGAATTTCGAGTATCTTCATCTTCGCTTCGCCGTCGGGGACTTCGATAATAACCTCCTCGCCGACCTCGCGGTTCATAATTGCTCTGCCTATCGGGCTTTCGTCGGACATTCTGCCGCTGTCGATATCTGCTTCCTTTGTGCCGACTATGCGGAACTCCATTTCCTCGTCCATATCCATATCAAGCAGCTTAACCGTCGTGCCGATGCCGACCTTTTCCGTGGAAATGTCGTCGTCGTCGATCACCTGCGAGTGTGCGAGAACCTGCTCGATCTCCGCAATTCTCGACTCGATAATGCCCTGCTCGTTTTTCGCCTCGTCATACTCGGAGTTTTCGGACAAGTCGCCGAAGCTTAACGCTACCTTTATTTTCTCCGCGACCTCGTGACGGCGAACGGATTTCAGCTCGTCAAGCTCGGCCTTGAGCTTCTCCTCGCCGGCTCTCGTCAATACTGTTATAGGCTTATTCATATCTAAATTCCTCCTGTTTTATTGTTATTTATTCGGGGGTTGACTCCGCGTCCGGAATTGTCGGCGTTGGGATATTGGTTTGCGCCGTCAGTATCTCGACCGCCTTCTGAAGCTGCGTGTCCTCCGCGTCCGTGAGTGTGCTGAAGTTCGCCTCGGCGGGGAGCTCGGTGACGTAATCGGGCTTTAAGCCCACCTTGTCGAAGCGCTCCGAGTGGGACGGGATTATCTGCGCGGTCGTGAGAATAAGCGCACTTTTGTCCGAGAACTCGAACGCGTTCAGCAGCACGCCCTTGCCCGCGGTCTGCGTGCCGATAAGCATAGCGCCCATTTCATCGCGAAGCCCCACCGCGAAGACCTCCGCGGCGGATTCGGTTTTGCCGTCGACAAGCACCGTCATGGGAAGATCAAGGCTTTCCTCGCTGTCCGTTTCGATAAGCGTCCTGCGCACGCCGTTTGCGTATTCCGCCGTCGCGACCGCAGCCGCGGGGATAAGGCGGTTCAGCATCGGTCTTACGGACGTGATAAGCCCGCCGTCGTTATGACGCACATCGAAGATAAACGAACCCGCGCCCGCGCTGCGCAGCGAGTTCAGCGCGTTCGAAAACTGCTCCGACGTTCTTGCGTTGAAATACAAAATCTTGATGTAGCCTATGTTGCCGTCGAGCATTTTATACGTCACGCTTTCAATGTCGATTTGCTGCCGCGTCAGCGTCACGACGCGCTCCTCGCCATTGCTTACGGTTTTAAGCTGGATAGTCGTGCCGACTTCGCCGGTTATCTGTTTAAGCGCAGCGTCGGCGGTCATCGAGAGTATGGTTCGCCCGTTTATCTCGATTATCATATCCCCCGCCTTCAGACCGTTCAGGTCCGCGGCGCTGTTTTTGTAGACCTTGGAGATCTGGAGATAGCCGGAGCCATCCTCAAACGCTTCAAAGCCCGCGCCGTTGATAACGCCGTTCTGGGCTTGCTGATAGTCGTAATAGCGGTCGGGGGAGAGGTACATCGCGTATTCGTCGCCGATGCCGCTTACATAGCCGTTTAGGATAGCGTTTTCCACCGCGTCCTGATCAATGTCCCCGACGTAGTTTGTCTGTGCCGAGGATGCAAGCTCTCGGAGCTTTTTGTAAACGCCCTCGTATTTTTCGGTGCTCGCGATTTTGGCGTTGTATTGGTTAAGGGAGACCGTCCACGTCAGAATAAACGTGATAGCGCACCCGATAGCCACAAGGCTTATAGCGAGCCCCAAGGATATTCGTTTGTTCAAATTTTCACCCGCTTTTAGAAGTTGGAATTTTTGAGGCAAAAGGCAAGAAGAGGCTGTAAGAGGTTAGGTGACATTCCTGCCCCATTGCGCTCTTGCTTCCGGTAGGAAGCATTATACTTTAAGATACTTGTTCATGCTTATCATCGTTCCCAGCACGCCGAGGAGCGCGCCTGCGGCGCAGTTTGCCGCCAGAAGAAGCCACTTTATGTTGTCGAACGGGATAAGATTAAAGAAGCCGAACATCTGCCACAGCGTGAGATTGTCAGTGAAGAGGGAGAAAACGCTGTCGTAGATAAACCACGACAATCCCCAAGAGCTCGCGCCCGCGACAATTCCCACAAAGCAGCCCTCGACGAAGAACGGCAGCTTGATAAAGCCGTTTGTAGCACCGACGTATTTCATTATCGTGATCTCGTGACGCCGCGCAAAAACGCTCGCTCTGATCGTGTTTGAGATCACAACGACGCTGACGACGATCAGCACGCACAGCATCGCGATTACGATAAACGACGCGGCGTTTCTGATGTTGACAAGCGCGTTCGCAAAATCGTATGGCGCGTTTACCTGCTCCACGCCGTCAATGCTTTTGATTGACGAAACGGTGTAGCGAATGGTTTTCAGATCCGTGACTCTCGCCATAAACGTCTCGGGCATCGGGTTTCCGCCCGGCACGATGTTGATAAGCTCCGCGTATTCGTCGCTCATTGCCTGTGTGAATTTCTCCGCGGCTTCCTCCTTGGACATATACGTCACTTCCGTGAGGTTTTCGTTGGACATCAGCACGTCGCGGATATGGTCAACCTTCTTCTGATGCTCCTCCTCGGGCTCGTTTTCGAGATCCTCAACGAAAACCGCGATCTGGTTCGTGTCCTCTATGTTGCCCATTATGATGTTCGCGTTCATGATAAACAGCACGGTTACGCTCACCTGAAGCAGGCTTACAAGTAATATCGAAAAGCTCGCGAAGGACATTATGAAATTCTTCCAAACGCCCGCGACGCCCGTTTTAACGAGATAGGAAAAGTTATTACTCCTCATAATAATCCTCACTCCCCCCGATAGTCTCGTCAAAGGTTATAACGCCCTTTTCAAGGTTGATTATCCGCCCGCCGAAATACTGAACCAAATCGTGCTCGTGCGTTATCATAACAACGGTCGTGCCGCAGCGGTTTATCTCCTTCAGCAGCCCTACTATCTCATAAGAGCGCTTCGGGTCGAGGTTTCCCGTCGGCTCGTCGACAATCAGAAGCCCCGGGTCGTTGGCAAGCGCCCTCGCGATTGCCACACGCTGCTTCTCGCCGCCCGAAAGCTCGCGCACCTTGCTTTTCGCCTTGGAGCCGAGCCCCACGAGGTTCAGCACATACGGCACACGCTGCCTTATCGTTTTGCTTGAGCTGTCCGCGACGCGCAGCGCGAACGCCACGTTTTCGTAGACCGTGTAGTCCTCTATAAGCCGGAAGTCCTGAAAAACCACGCCGATAGTCCTGCGGAACATCGCGATCTTGTTGCCCTTAAGCGCACCGATGTTGCGGTTGTTCACGAAAACTCTCCCGGAGCTCGGGGTAAGCTCTCGCAGCATCAGCTTCATCAGCGTGGACTTTCCCGCGCCGCTTTCCCCGACAATAAACACAAATTCCCCTTCGCTTATGTGGAGATTAACATCCACCAGAGCGTCAATGCCGCTCGAATAGTGGACGGTAACATTCTTTAGATTGACCATTATTAGATTCCCCGCTTTTGAACTCTTATCTTTATTTACGTTGCGGCTCTCCCAAAAGTGCGAGAAGGCAGTTAGAGGTAAAAGGTAAGAACTGCGCCCTCGACGTTTTTCCACCGCCGCAATAAGCCGTAAAGCAGACCGCGGGGTTTCCGCAGTCTGCCGAATGATTATGTTTTAAAATTTCGTGGGATTAGCGGCGAGGTATTTCTTTACCATAAGCGCGATTTTGAAGATTATCGCGTGGTCGAACTCGCGGAGATCCAAGCCCGTGAGCTTTTTGATCTTGTCGAGGCGGTAAACCAGCGTGTTTCTGTGAACGAACAGCTTTCTCGACGTTTCGGAAACGTTCAGGCTGTTCTCGAAGAATTTCTGTATCGTGAAAAGCGTCTCGTGGTCGAGGCTCTCTATCGAGTTCTTCTTAAAGACTTCTTTGAGGAACGTATCGCAGAGCGTCGTCGGGAGATGATAGATAAGCCGCGCGATGCCGAGATTGTCATACGAAACGATGGTCTTGTCAGTGTCGAACACCTTGCCGACCTCAAGCGCCGTCTGCGCTTCCTTGAACGAGCGCGCGAGCTCCTTAACGCCGAGAACGGGCGTGCCTATGCCGACGTTCACCTTCGTGAAGAACTCGCCCGAAAGCGTGTCCGAAATGCTTCTCGCGAGCTTTTCAAGATCCTTTACGTCGATGTTGTTCTTAACCTCTTTGACAAGCACGATGTCGGTTTCGGTTATGTTGAACACGAAATCCTTGTTCTTGTCCGGGAACAGGTTCTGGATAACGTCATACGCCGAAACGTCATTCGAGGAAATTACGCTTATCAGGAACACAACGCGGCTGATGTCGCCGTTGAAGTGCAGCTCGCGGGCTTTAAGGCTTATGTCTCCCGGAAGCACGTTGTCGAGAATTATGTTCTTGACGAAGTTGTTGCGGTCGTATTTCTCGTCATAGTATTGCTTTATCCCCGACAGGGAAATGGCGATTATCCCCGCGTATTTCGCAGCGGGCTCGTCCGTGCCCTCCACAAACACAGCATAGTCGGGCTTTATATGAACTCCAAACGGCTTGTAGGTGTACCCGTCGCGAATGAACGCCTCGTGTGAGTCGCCAAGCTCGGTCGCAAAGAAGTCGTTTCCCCCGCCGACTCTTGTAAGGTCACTGCACGCAACGATCGTGCCGTTTTCATCGATAACGCCGATAACTCGGTTTACTGTGTCCTTCATCTGATGAACGATCCCCTGGAATAGTCTGTTTGACATCTCTTTTACCTCTTTTTCTTTCTCGTTATTGACTAAGCACCGTTGGAGTTTAGGTTTGTTTTTCAAGAGCTTTCGACCCACGTCAAAATATACAACAAAACCCTCAAAAATTTGTGCCTATCTCTATTGTACTAAAAAATAACAAAAAAATCAACCCCTTTTTATGTAAAATGTAAAATTTTCTTGAATTTTTTCGGGGGACTTGAAATTTTTCCCTGAATAAGCTATAATAATATTATATATAGTATGGGGGATTACGCCCGCAAATCCACAATAACTTACAAAAGGGAATGATTTTTTAATGGACAAGAAAACTTATTATATCACGACGCCGATATATTACCCGTCGGGAAATCCGCATATCGGGCATTGCTATACCACCGTTGCCTGCGATACTATCGCGAGGTTCAAGCGGCTGGAGGGCTTTGACGTGATGTTCCTCACCGGAACGGACGAGCACGGAATGAAGATCGAGCAGAAGGCGAAGGAAACGGGCGTTACTCCGAAGGAGTACGTTGATCCTATCGTCGCGAACTTCAAGCGGCTCTGGGAGACCGTCGATATCAGCTACGACCGCTATATCAGAACCACCGACGATTATCATGTAAAGAGCGTGCAGAACATCTTCAAGAAGCTGTATGACAAGGGGCATATTTACAAGGGCGAGTATACGGGCAAATACTGCACGCCGTGCGAGAGCTTCTGGACGGAAAGCCAGCTTGACGAAAACGGCTGCTGCCCCGATTGTCACCGCCCCGTGACGGACGCTCACGAGGAAGCGTATTTTTTGAAGGTTTCGGCTTACGCGGATAAGATCGAAAAGTTTCTGACGGAGACCGATTACCTCACGCCGAAAAGCCGCGTGAACGAAATGGTGAACAATTTCATCAAGCCGGGCTTGGAAGACCTCTGCGTTTCGAGAACGTCCTTTACTTGGGGAATTCCCGTGGACTTCGACCCGAAGCACGTTGTTTACGTGTGGGTGGACGCGCTGTCGAACTATATAAGCGCCCTAGGCTACGAGAACGACGCGTTTGACGACTTCGACAAGTACTGGCCCGCGGATATGCATATGACCGCAAAAGAGATCGTGAGATTTCACTCGATCGTCTGGATAATTATGCTGATGATGCTTGATATTCCGCTTCCGAAGCGGCTTTATGGGCACGGCTGGATAAACTTCAATGGGCAGAAAATGGCAAAGTCCGTCGGGAACGTTATCGACCCGTTTGTATTGGTCGAGCGCTACGGTTCGGACGCGGTGCGCTATCAGATACTTCGCGATATGCCTTACGGAAGCGACAGCAATTTCTCGAATGAGATCATGATAAACCGCATAAACTCCGACCTCGCGAATGATCTCGGCAATCTCGTTTCGCGAACCGTCGCGATGGCGGATAAGTATTTCGGGGCGACTCTCCCGACGGAGCGCGAAGCGGAGCCTATCGACGAAGAGCTTATCTCAATGGCGAGGGCGCTCAGAGACACCGTCGCGCCGCTTATCGACGAGGCTCAGCTTTCTAAAGCGCTCGAGGAGATCTTCAAGGTCGTAACACGGGCGAACAAGTATATCGACGAGACCGCGCCGTGGATACTTGGCAAGGACGAAGCGAAAAAAGCAAGGCTCGCGAGCGTGCTGTATAATCTGCTGGAAACGATAAGAATCTGCTCCGGCTTGCTCGCGCCGTTTATGCCGAAAACAATGCCGAAGATCTGGGAGCAGATCGGGTCAACAGAGAGCCTCGCGGCGTTTGATACGCTCGGGGAATTCGGGAAGCTGCCCGCGGACGTTACAGTCCACAAGGGCGAGGTGCTGTTCCCGAGAATTGACGTCGATAAGGAAATAGACGAGCTGAACGCCTTGCTCACCCCCGCGAAAACGATCCGCGAGGACGAGGATCTTGACAAGGCGAACATCATCACGATAGACAAGTTCGCCGAGGTTAAGCTCCGCAGCGGAGAGATCACGGCGTGCGAAAAGGTAGCGAAGTCGAAAAAGCTGCTGAAACTCACCGTCGACGACGGCAGAAACGGCAGGCAGATAGTCTCCGGCATTGCAAGCTGGTATAAGCCGGAGGACTTGGTAGGCAAAAAGATAGTGTTCGTGGCAAATCTCCAGCCCGCAAAGCTCTGCGGAGAGATCTCCGAGGGAATGATCCTCGCGTGCGACGCGGGGGAGGACGATGTAAGGGTGCTTTTCCTTGACGCTGATGTTCCGAACGGAAGCACGATAAGATAAGGGAGAACGCCTTGAAGAAGAAGCTGCAGCTGATTGTAATCATCGCGGCGCCTTTTTTAGGAGCGGCGTTACTTTTCGAAGCGAAGAAGGGTCTGGAGCTTCTTAAGTCAAAAAAGCGGGAAGCGTTCCTCAATACAATGGGTGAACTGGCTGTAACACTTCTTGAGGAGCGTTACGGAGAAGATTTCGTTTACGCGGATTTTCACGAGGTCATCGGAATGTATGGCGCAACTCTGTACTATTCCGGCACCTGCGCGCCCGCCCGCGATGAGAGCCTGAAGTTCAAAGTTGATTTGTCAATGGGCGAGGATAGGAACTATTACATTGCCGCCGAGCATTATGCCGCGCAAACCGCCAACCGCGGGCTGGCGCGGGAGATCTCCAAAGAGTTTACGGATTTGTGGGGGAATTTCCGAGCGGAGTGTGAAATCCTCGAGAACAGCAACTATCCCAACGCTCCCGACAGCAATGACGAGACGACTATACAAATGGTCAGAAACGGTGAGCTTGATTGGCAATCATACATGCGGCATTGCGGGATTCTATACAATGATGCGTCGGGTGGGCACTATGAGGTCGAGCTGTATATTCTTGTGGACGAATCGAGCGTTAAGTGTTCCCCCGGCGAGGAGTACGACGCGATTTTAAAAGCAATTGAGAAATATCGCGAAATCGTGTCGCCGAATAACGTTCGGTTCTTGGTTTACGTGCATGCCGCTCAGAGGGAGCTTTACGGCAAATGCGATGATATTCTCGAATCACACAGATATGCAGGTGCTATGTCACGGTACATAGACCCCTATCGGATTATCAAGAACAACGGCAGGGGGCATTTCATACAGATGAACGAAATATACGTATCCGACGGCAAAGCCTGGACGCTTGATAAACAGGAATACATAAAAAAACGCACGGCTGAATTCGTTGAAACCGATGAATAAGGAGGACATTATGAAACCTATCCCGGGACAGGTCTGGACAGACAAGAAGCGGACTTTTTTGGGGCTGCCTTGGTCGTTTACGCGATATATTCTCACGGAGAAGAAATTCATCACCCGCAAGGGGTTCTTTACGATAACCGAGGACGAGGTGGAGCTTTACCGCATTGTCGACAAGAGCCTGAAAATCACGTTCGGGCAGCGGCTTGACGGCACGGGGACGGTCATCCTCAACTGCAAGGACGTAGACACGCCGATAAAGACGGTAAAATCGATCAAAAAGCCGCGCGAGTTTATGGCGATTTTAGAAAAGTACGTAGACGACCAGCGCGACAAGTACGGGATCCGCGGACGAGATATTCTCGGAATGCAGCCGCACGACCACGACGATAAGATTTGCGACAGCGATCATAATTAAATACGAAAAAGAAACAGGCAAGACGCCGATCACACCTCTAGGAAGGGGGAAATACTTATGGATATTTCAAGAATAGCCGACCTTGGAACAGTCAACCAAACCACATTAACGCGCTCCTCCGAGCAGCGCACCGAGACCAAAACCTCGACAATGGCTTCGGAGCACACGGACAAATTCGTCAAAAGCGAGGCGATGTTCACGCCCGCTTACACGAAAAAATCCGGGCAGAAGCAAGCTTCGGACAATAACTTGACGCAGCGCGAAAACGTTGACACCAACGTTGATAAAGTAGACGCGAACGGCGAGAAGAAACCGACGGGCGAGCTCGTGACGCGCGGCGTTTCCCACATAATCCGCGCGATGCTTGTAAAGCAGGGCGAGATCCTCTCCGGGAGCGTGCCGTCCGTGGGCGCGAAAATGTACGCCGAGGAGCTTTTAACACAGCTCCGCGCGCTGTACGGAAACTCCCCAGCCGAGGAAAATAGCCCCGAGTTCTGGCAGCCCGACGAAACGGCGGCAAGACTGCTGATGTTCTTCGACGCGGTGAGCATCAACGGGGAAAACGGCGAGAAAACACCGCTTCTCGAACGCTCGTTCCTGTCCGCGTTCAATGATACCGAGCAGCTTTTCGGCGGCAGCGGCGTTCGGCATTAGAGAGCTACGAGACAAAACAGCTTGTTTTGGAAAGCTACTT
>JAIDPG010000010.1 GCA_029062865.1 Oscillospiraceae bacterium | reverse complement strand
CATCGAGCTGCTCGACTGCACATTAAGAGACGGGGCTTACGTAACGGACGGAAGCTTTGGCACGGCAGTCATAAAGGGAATAATCAAAAAATCGCAGGACGCGAAAATAGATATTATAGAATGCGGTTGGTTAAAGGATCAGCCGCACGTTGCGGGAAAATCCTTTTTTCACGTACCGGGAGATATAGAACAGTATATTACCGAAAAAAATCCGAACAGCACATATGTCGCGATGATTGACTGGGACAGATACGATCTGTCGCAGCTTCCGCCTAACGACGGGAAAGCGATTGACGCTATCCGCGTTGTTTTTCCGCAGCAGAAATTCCGTGAGGGAATAGCGCTTGGGAAAATTATAAAGGATAAGGGCTATCGCGTTTATTTTCAGGCGGCAAACACTCTCGGCTACAGCGAAAACGAGCTTGTAGCTCTCGCGGACGAAATAAACGCCGCGAAGCCCGAGGCGCTGTCCGTTGTGGACACATTCGGCGCGATGTATGAAGAGGATCTGGACAAGATAATCGATATTCTGAACCAAAGGCTCGATTCGAGCATCAAGCTTGGATTTCATTCTCATAACAACCAACAGTTATCCTTTGCGTTGTCGGCGCATTTTGTGAACAGACTTGCCGAATCGGGGCGCGGGATAATCGTCGACGCGAGCCTTAACGGAATGGGGCGAGGCGCGGGAAACACGCCCACCGAACTGATGGTAAGCTATCTTAACAGAAAGTACCACGGCAGCTATGATACCGATTTGCTGCTAAGCGCGATAGATATGTATATCACACCGTTTGCGGAAAGTCTGAAATGGGGATATTCCATACCGTATTTTATCGCGGGAATGTACTGCTGCCATGTCAATAACATCGCGTATCTGCTGGAAAATTACAGGACGAATTCAGCCGATATGCGCAATATTTTTGAGTCGCTTACGCCCGAGGAGAGACGCAAATATGATTACGATCTGCTGGAGCACCGGTATATTGAAAACTTGAACAAGCTCATTGACGACAGCGCGGCGACGGTGGAATTGCAAGGCGAGTTCAAGGACAAAAAGATCCTTCTGATTATGCCGGGCACATCAGCGGTAAAGGAAAAAGCCGCGATAGATCTGTTTATCTCCGAAAACCGCCCGTTGGTGATAGGCGTAAACGCTTTGATAGACGGGTATGATTATAATTATCTGTTTTTCACGAATTCCGTGAGATACGATTTCGCGGCGAGCTTTTATCCCGAAAAGTTTAATTGCTTCAAGAAAATCATCACGTCGAATATAAAAACAACCGCCGAAGCCGACGAGCGGATAATCAACTTCAACGCCGTAATAAAGCGCGGTTGGCAGCACTTTGACAACGCGGGAATAATGGCTCTTAGGCTGCTTGATAAGCTTCATGTAAAAGATGTCGCTATCGCGGGCTTTGACGGATTTACATCAAACCGCGACCTTAACTATGCGGACACGAGTCTTCCGCCTATCGATCCCCAAAAGCCGTGGGACGAGCTCAACGAGGAAATAAAAAGTATGCTCGACGATTTTCGCATGATGACCGAAAACAGAATGACGTTGAGCTTCATTACAAAAAGTAAATTTTATAAATAAGAGGAACAGTAAAA
>JAIDPG010000001.1 GCA_029062865.1 Oscillospiraceae bacterium | reverse complement strand
GGTTTCGGGATTTGACAAGTATTTCCAGATAGCGCCGTGCTTCCGCGACGAGGACGCGCGTGCCGACCGTTCGCCGGGCGAGTTCTATCAGCTCGACTTTGAGATGAGCTTTGCGACGCAGGAGGACGTTTTCGCGGTTGCCGAGGAGGTTCTCTCGGCGACGTTCGCGAAGTTCTCCGACAAGGAAGTAAACTCCGCGCCGTTCCGCAGAATTCCTTATGAAGAAGCGATGCTGACCTACGGCTCGGATAAGCCCGATTTGCGCAATCCGCTTGTAATTAAGGAGCTTTCTGATTTGTTTGTAGACAGCGATTTCAAGCCGTTTGCGAACAAAACCGTCCGCGGAATTCGCGTTCCGAAAATGGCTTCGCAGAGTAAGAGCTTTTTCAAGAATATGGAGGACTTCGCCGTTAACGAGGTCGGAATGAAGGGTTTGGGCTACTTCAAGGTCGAAGAGGGCGAGGACGGACGGAAGTTCAAGTACAACGGTCCTATCGACAAGTTCCTGAACGACGAGCAGCGCGACGAGCTTGCGAGCCGCTGCGAGCTGGAGATCGGTGACGTTCTCTACTTTATTGCCGACAGCAAGAAAAACGCTCCTAAGTTCGCGGGGCAGATACGCACCGAAGTCGCGAAGCGTATGGAGCTTATTGACGACAGCCGCTTCGAGCTTTGCTTCATCGTGGATTTCCCGATGTACGAGCTCGACGAGGAGACGGGGAAGATTATCTTCACGCACAATCCGTTCTCTATGCCGCAGGGCGGGCTTGACGCGCTTCTGAACAAGAATCCGCTGGATATTCTCGCTTATCAGTACGACATCGTCTGCAACGGCGTGGAGCTTTCGTCGGGCGCGGTAAGAAACCACGACCTTGACATTATGATAAAGGCGTTTGAGATCGCGGGCTACACCGAGGAGGACGTCGCAAGCAAGTTCGGGGCGTTGTATAACGCGTTCAAGTTCGGCGCGCCGCCTCACGCGGGTATGGCTCCCGGTGTTGACAGAATGATAATGCTTCTGCTCGGCGAGGAGAGCATACGCGAGGTAATTGCGTTCCCGCTCAACTCCAACGCGCAGGATCTGCTTCTCGGAGCGCCTACGGAGGTTACGGAGCAGCAATTGCGCGAGGTTCATATTAAAGTAAGAAAGCAAATGTAAGCTGCCGGAGGCAAGAATATAAGAAGCAGGAGGCAAGAGTTCGGGTGAACTTCTTGCCTCTTAGTTTATTTGTTTTTCCATAGGTTCAGCTTGGGAAGCTGTTCCTCGAGCATCGCTTTTATCTCGTCCGGCTTGCCCATATTCATTGCGGACATATGCGGCACCAAAAAGTCGATAAGCTCTCCCATTGAGTGGTAAACAAGCTCTCCGTTATCATAGCACCACTTGCAGTATTCCTCGTTGAACTCGCCGTCCGGCTCGCGGCTGATCGTGTCGTCGTTCAATGGCATTCCGCAGCATTGGCAGATCAACTGCATCGGAGAGCCGAGCAGGGTGTTTACGGAAACGTTGTAGGTTTTTGAGATAAGCTTCAGCGATTCGATGTTTGGCACGGTCTCGCCGTTTTCCCACCTTGAAACGGCTTGTCTCGTAACAAAAAGCTGCTCCGCCATTTCGTCTTGTGACAGATTGTTTTTCCTGCGTATTTCGAGTATTACATCTTTTGTTTCCATTCTGTTTTCCTTTCCGGTTCGGGTATCCCGTATTACTCTTTTATTATACATTAAACGCCGAAAAAGGACAAGCAACCGTCTGTTGCTTTATTTTGCACCTATATTGAGAAGCAGAGGAGTTTAACGATTACAGCCAAATGATAAATCCCGTTTTCTCGCCGCGCTTATATCCCGCGTTCTCATAGAATTTGAGGGTTTTCTCGTCCTTTGCGCCCGTGAGGAGCGCAATGTTGTAGCACCCCGCGGCAGCGGCTATCTCCCTTGCTCGGTCAAGACAAGCGGTCGCGAGACCTTTTCCGCGATAGTCCGCGTGAGTGACAACGTTTTCAACTCTTGCATAGGGACGCACTCCGCGCGTTAAATTCGGCACGACAACCACCGTACAGGAGGAGACGATTTTCCCGCCCTCATCCGCGACGACGATGTGATAATTCTCGTCCGCGAGGATATGCTCCCAGGTTTTCGCCGCTGTATCGTAATCGGGAACGTCCGTTTCATGCAGATGAAGATACAACGTCATAAGTCCGTCGTAATCATCGCTGTTAATTTCTCTTATCGTCATATAGCAATTCCTTTCTGTCAATCCCACCAGAAAAACCATACCGTACTTTGCATAAGCCCGCCGGCAAGCCTGCCTATCGTATCAACGCCCTGGAACACAATGTCCGAGCAAGCCGCGAACTGCTCCAAAGCCAAACCGAGAGCTGTGTCCTTGTCCTTTATCGGCGGCGCGGAGAACTCAATAACGTCGTGCGACATTACCGCGGGTATCGCGCCGTAACGCTCGTACCAATATTTCGCGATCCAAAGC